>DATERQ010000127.1:0-15634 GCA_035271345.1 bacterium
TTATGTTAGCGCCCGGCGTCATGCTCTCACCCCAAACACGTTGTTCTCTTTCATCGTCAATTACCCAAACCTCAACCATCTGTCTAGCCGGACCGTTGGGAACAATTGCATTTAACGTAAAAGTGACAAGTTCGGTTTCGGTCTGGGGCCCCTGGCTTACAATCAGAGTGACGCTATCCCCCTCCTGAACTGCAGTTCCTAGTGGCGGATCAGTGCGTACTATTTTGCCAGCACTGTATATATTACTGGGTTCTTGCTTAATTTCAGCCAATTGAAGGCCTAGAATGGATAACTCGTTTTGAGCCGCTACTAAATCTTTTCCGGCTAAGTCTGGTACTTCCACCGGCTGTGGCGGCGGGCCCAAGGAAAGGACCAGGGAAACCTGGGTGCCCGCCGGCACTTGGGCTTGAGCGGCGGGTTCCTGTCCCAGCACCAATTCTGCCGGCGTCACCGGATCATATTCTTGCCTCGGTGAGCCAACGGTCAAATGATGTTGGACCAATAACGCTTCGGCCCGGGTTTTGGTTTGTCCCCGTACATCGGGTACAAAAACCAATTCATGGCCTTTGCTCAGTACCACTCCAACCTGCTCACCTACACCGCTTTTTCTTATGGAAGTTGGCTTTGGATCCTGGTCCAACACCACACCTTCTTCTTCTTCACTATGCACTTCTCGTAAAACATAATAATCCAGTCCTTTTTCCTCTAGCAGCAGTCGCGCTTCTTCAGCTTTCATGCCTATCAACACCGGCACTTCCACCACCGGCACTAAAAAATAATGGCGAAACCACAACATTGTTCCCACTAAAACGGACAGTAGCAGGACTGTGGCTCCTATCCAAATTGTGGACCGCCGGTCCAACTTAACGCCACTGACAGGCGAAGCCGGTTTTCGACGCCAAAATACCGTTGGCAAAGAACGGGTGGCAGCTTCCTCAGTTTCTGTTTGACCGCTAACTTGCGCTAAGGCCAGATTAAGTTCTCCGGCAGTTTGGTAACGACGATTAGGATCTTTGGCCATGGCTTTCATAATAATCTGTTCAAACTGTTTGGTCACCTGGGGACAGCAATCAACTATGGCGGCGGGCTCGGTTTCCAAATGGCTTAAGGCAATGGCAATGGGTGACCCACCGGTAAAAGGAGGAGTCCCCGTCAGCAACTCATACAACACCACACCCAAGGCGTAGATATCAGAACGAGCATCTACAATACTACCTTGGGCTTGTTCGGGAGAGAAATAGTGTACTGATCCCAACACCATGCCAGTTTCAGTAAGGCTGGAAGCTGCCGCAGCCCGAGCAATGCCAAAATCCGTCACTTTTACTTGACCCTCTGGGGTCAACAAAAGGTTGTGCGGTTTAATATCGCGGTGGACGATCCCCCGACAATGAGCACGCGACAGAGCACTAGCCACTTGCTGCCCGATATGAGCAACCCGCTGTGGCGATAACGGCCCCTGGCGAAGTAAGTATTCTTTTAGGCTTTCACCTTCTACATATTCCATAACAATAAAATGATGACCTCGATCTTCTCCCACATCGTAAATGGAAACAATGTTCGGGTGTGCCAGTCGAGCCGCTGCTCTTGCTTCACGCTGAAACCGATCGACAAATTCATCATTATGGGCGTATTGATCGCGCAAAATCTTTACTGCCACCAGGCGATCTAAAATAGTGCACCGCGCTTTGTATACTACAGCCATGCCACCCTCGCCTATTATCTCCATTAATTGATACCGATTAGCCAGCATCCTGGGCACTTAGTTCACCTCTTCCAAGGCTAATTCCAATAGTCGTCTTGCCAAAGGTAGCGCAGCTTCCGCACCACTACCAGCGTTTTCCACCAATACTGTCACCACTATTTTAGGATTGTCGGCCGGTGCAAAACCCACATACCAAGCATGGGGAGCACCGTGCACGTTTTCGGCAGTACCGGTCTTACCAGCCACTTCTACTCCCGCAAGAGCAGCCCCAGTCCCGGTGCCATGCGTAGTCACTTCGATCATCGCTTCCGTTAATGTCTCCGCCACTTCAGGCAAGATAAATTCAGACAGCTTTTGGGGTCGCACCCGAGCCACAGTCCTCCCACCTAAATGCCGTTCTTGCACCAAGTACGGTCGCCAAATAATACCTTTGCCAGCAATGCCCGCTGTTACCAACGCCATTTGCAAAGGAGTAGCCAGAACTTGGCCTTGGCCGAGAGCCCGCAAGGCTGTCTCACCATCATCTGCTGGGCCCGGAGGATACAAGCTTATTTGTAATGGCAATTCGAATGGTATGCTGTTGTTAAAACAAGCCTTTTCAGCCTGCTGGGCTAAAAGCCTGTTTCCTAAACCGATGCCAAGCTGGGCAAAAATCACATTGCAAGATGTTGCCAGAGCCCTGGTTAAATCCAATTCACCATGGGGCTCTGAACAATGTACGGTCTGTGTCGCTAAGGCTAGCCGTCCGGGACAATTATATGTTGTAGCTGCCAAGTCTGTCCTTTCCGATAAAGCAGCAGCCAGGGTAACTAGTTTCAAGGTGGACCCCGGGGGATACAAACCCCGTGTAGCTCGGTTAAGCAAAGGAGCGGCAGCGTCTTGGCGGATGTGCTCCCACTGACCAGCCAGCTCAGTTGGATCAAACGATGGCTGGCTGGCCAACACCAGGATGGCTCCGGAACGGGGATCCAAGACTACTGCTGCTCCACGACGGCCAGCCAAAAACTGCATCGCTTCCCGTTGCAACCTGCTGTCTATAGTTAGGATCAAATCTTCCCCCACCGGGGCTAAGGGGAGATTGAATCCCAAAGTTGACCAAAACGGTGGCCTTCCGCTAAGTTCAGCACTGTATCGGGCTTCCAGGCCCGCCGCGCCAATACCGGTATTTAAATACCCAATTATCGGGGCTGTTATCTCCCCCAAAGGGTATTGGCGTTGCCCACCTTTTTCGCTGGTAACAGCTAAAGCTTCGCCATGGCAGTCGTAAATTCCTCCCCGTTGATTCTGGTTATCCCAGCCAGTAATACGATGCTTGTTATATGGTGACGCCATAAGCCTTTCTCGCTGAAAAACCGTGAGGTTAGTTAAAGCCACAATAATCAGCAAGTACCCGATGGTAAAAAACCGCATCAATTTCCATATGCTAACTTTCATTTGGCTCCTCCTCAGCCGAGAGCCGCAGTATGAAACCAAAACCGGTCATGGAAGCAACCACCGAGCTGCCACCGTAGTTAAACAAAGGCAAGGTTAGCCCTGTTAAAGGCATCAGGCGGAGGGCACCGGCGATAATAACAAGCGATTGAAGGGCAAACAGGCTGATCATTCCTACCCCGGCTAAGGTCAGAAAATCATCGGTGCTGTCCAAAGACGCTTTTAATCCGCGCTGGGTAAGGAGTAGATAAACAAGAATCAAAGCAATAGCACCGGCCAATCCCATCTCCTCAGTCCAGGCAATAAAAGTCAAGTCCGTGGTGACCGCTGGAATCAGTCCGGGCCAACCAGACCCCAATCCAGCACCCAGTAACCCCCCGGCACTGGTGGCCAATATGGCTTGCACTAGCTGGTATCCCTGTCCGTACGCATATCGCCATGGGGAAAGCCAAATATCGAATCGAATACGGACGTGAGGAAACAGTCGGTAACCAATAGCACTACCGGCAACAAGGACGATGAATTCCAACAACAAATAATCCCAGCGGGGTGCCGCCACATAGAGCTGACAAGAAAACAGTCCAAACAGCAACAAAGCAGTGCCTAAATCTCGTTGCACCATCATCAAAACCAAGGTTACCGCTACCGCCATCAATAGTGGTCCAAAATGAAGGGGATGTGGCAACCTCAATCTTCCGATCTGCCAACTGCGGGCCAATAGCAATGCCTTTCTAGTGCATAAATATCCAGCCAAAGACAAAGCCAACAGAATCTTTGCTAGTTCCGCCGGCTGGAATTTGATATGTCCCACTTGGAGCCAAATTTTAGAACCGTACTCCTTCACTCCTAACACAATGGTAATAGCCAAGCACCCTAACCCAAGGATCATGAGGCTGGCCCAATACAAACGCAAACCTTTAATGTTGGGGACGACTTGTAAGCAAACCAATATCAACAGACCTAGCAAAATCCAAATCAACTGCCAGAAGGCTCGGACTCGCTCCAATCGATATAAAACAGCCACACTCAAAAAAAGCGGTACGGTAATTAAAGGCAGTAAGAGCTGGTCAGCCACAGATCTTATAGCTTTCAAGCAGCCATGAACCATAAGCATCGCCGTTGAAATGGTAACGGGATAGAATAAAGCCTGAGGTTCCCGAACTGGGGCTGCTAGCCATGACAAAACAAACGCTAGCCATCCTAGCAATAACGCCCCCAACAGTAAAGAACCCTCTGTTTGCCGATGGGCCATCAAAGCCTATCACCTGCTTGCACTAACAGAACTGTAATGTTATCATGCCCGCCAAGGTCCAACGCCAGTTTTACCAGTTCCTCCACCGCAGCCGCAGGACTAAAAGACTTGAGCACTGTCTCTATCTCTTTATCCGTTATCTCCCCGGTAAGCCCATCAGTACAAAGCAAAAATAAGTCTCCCGGTTCTATTTGAACACATACCCGGTCAATAGTCAGGTTTGAGGCTGCGCCTAAAACCCTGGTCAACAGGTGCCGTTTAGGATGATACCGAGCCTGCTTCCGTGATATGGATCCCACATCAACCAATCCCTGTACCAAGGAATGATCCTTTGTCAGTTGCCGAAGCTTCCCTTGGCGAAATAAATAAGCCCTACTATCCCCCACATGGGCTATTTCCGCCCCGCCATCAAGTAGCAAAGCTGTAACGGTGGTACCCATCCCAGCCAAACTTCGATTTGATTGGGCTTGGCTGAACACCCGGTCGTTGGCATTTTGTAATGCTTCCTTAAGGATTTGCTGTTTGGTCCATTTAGCCACTGCTGCATTATTTATTTGTGTCGTCACTGCCTTGCGGATCACGTCAGCAGTCAGTTGGCTGGCAACATCTCCCGCTTGGTGACCTCCCATGCCATCGGCAACCAAAGCCAGGTACCAGCCCTCGCCTCCGCCAAACCAAAAAGCGTCTTCATTGCTAGATCTAACCTTCCCAGTATGTGTCTGCACCCATGCCATCGGCACTTCAGTCACCTCCCCGCGTGGGAATTTTATCTGGTTTGAAGGTAAACTTGCTTTTACTTTTTACCAGGTCCCGTTCTATCACTCGGATGACAGAAAAAATAAACCAGTAGAAAAAACTGATGAATATTACTTGAATCACCAGCCGGATAATATCCATTTGCTCACCCCCGGTACTCCAAAACGGTGGAACCCAATGTTATTCTATCCCCTACCTGAAGTTGCCTGTGGCTCAGCAGCGGGTACCCATTTATTAGAGTACCATTAAGACTGCCCAGATCTTCCACCAAATCTTTATTGTTTGTGAATGTAATCATTATGTGGGTCCGGGATATATTTTCATCAAACAGCATTATATGGTTGGTTTCACTACGTCCAATGAGCACCTTTTCCCCCCAGAGACTAAAGGTGGTCCCGCACTGCGGCCCGCCTACTACCATGAGTTCCCGTGTGGGCGTTGTCGATTGTGACCTCGGCTGAGCCAGCTGATATACAATCGTCGTATCAGCAGCTTTATCTGTCGCCGCCTCATTTATTTTTTTCGCCTCAAGTTGCTGCCCTTGTCTCCATGCTGGTATTAGTTGATTAATACTACGAATAAACCTTTTCCATAAACAAATCATCGTATTCACGTCCTCTTTTTCAGGGCCCGGTGTCGGAGCTGCCCGCAAGCTGCCTCAATATCCTGTCCCAATTCCCGTCGAACCGTTACAGGGATACCTCTAGTCTGAAGAACTTGGTAAAATAGCCGCACCCGATCAGGCGTCGGGGCTTTAAAACTGCTTCCTGGGACCGGATTGAATGGGATAATATTGACATGGCAAGGCAGTGTACCGATTAATTCTGCCAGTTGATGGGCTTGGTATGGTGAATCGTTTACCCGAGCCAGCAAAACGTATTCAAAAGTAAGGCGTCGCCCGGTGAGTTCCACATACTGGCAGCAAGCAATCATAAGTTCAGCCAGCGGATAAATCCTATTCACAGGCATCAGCTCAGTTCTAAGATCATCGGTGGGAGCATGTAGTGACACCGCCAAGGTAAGAGGTAGTCTTTCTCTTGCTAAACGACGGATTTCCGGTACCAACCCGCAAGTCGAAAGGGTTAGACGACGATAGCTTAAGTCAAAACCATTTGGTTCGGTGACCTGGGTCAAGAATCTTAATACATTCTCATAGTTATCCAGAGGTTCCCCGCTGCCCATGAGCACTAGGCTCCGTAGATCAGCCCCAAGGCGTTTCGCCTCCCTGGTCAAATATATCAATTGCCCTACCATCTCGCCCACACTCAAGTTTCGGACCAATCCCCCCAGAGTGGACGCACAGAAAGCACAGCCCATTCTACAGCCGGCTTGAGATGAAAGACAGGCACTGAACCAGCGACGGTATTTGAGCAACACCCCTTCTATTGCTTGTCCATCTGCCGCCAAGAATAAAAATTTGACAGCATTAGCGTCTGAAGAATAGTGTTTTTGCCCCACGTCAAGACTGGGTAAGGTAGCCATTCCCATTAAGCGTTGGCGCAGGCGGATTGGGAGATTTGTCATATCATCGACGGACAAGATAAGGCTCCGATAAAGCCAATCATACACTTGGTCGGCACGGTAAGCCGGTTCACCCCAAGAACATAAAAGTTCAGCCAGTTCATTATAATTTAGACTCCATAAGTCCAGCTTATCCATGGCCGACCCCTTCCCGGCAGCGTTCGAAAGCAGCCAAAAAAAACCCATCAGTGTTGTGTTTATGCGGATATAATTGTAAAAAGCCCTCCCTTAAAGTAGGTTCTTGGATAAGTCCCTGTAGCCGTGGCCTAAGGTCTAAGACCCTAAACTGGGGTCTTAGTTTCAAAAACGCAGCGGCAACTTCTATATTTTCTTCTGGCTCCATACTACATGTGCTATATAACAGAGTCCCTCCGTCCATCAAGGCCTCACTAGCCCCCATAAGCAGTTCTAGCTGTAGTTTCGCCAAGCTTGCAAGCCCTGCCGCAGTTTTCTTCCATCTCAAATCCGGTCTACGTCGCAGCACCCCAGTTCCGGAGCAGGGTGCATCTATCAGCACTTTGTCAAACCTCCCCTTCAAATTAAGGGGCAACCGCCTGGCATCGATTTCTTTGGTTGTAATGCAAGAAAGATGTAACCTGGCTGCACTCTTTTGTACCAGAGTCAGTTTATGGGGATAAATATCCGCCGCTAAAATCAATCCTTTATCATTCATGAATTCCGCCAGGTGGGTTGCTTTGCCGCCGGGGCCAGCGCAGGCATCCAGCACTCGGTCTCCTGATTTCGGCGCCAGGGCATGAGCAACAATCATGGAACTTTCATCTTGCACGGTAAATAGCCCAGCGTCAAATCCAGGCAGTTTGATCACAGGCCCCGCACCTTCTATATGCAGTGCTTCGGGCATCATCTGTGATAGGACTGGTGTAAAACCCTTTTCCTTAAGTAACAATGCCAACTGGGGCCTAGTCGTAAGGGTACAATTAGTGCGCAAACAAAGAGTTGGTACCAGATTATTAGCACGGCATATCTCTATGGTTTCTTCCAATCCCAACTGCTGAAGCCATTTCTTTACTAACCATTGGGGATGAGAGTATTTTGTCGCCAAATGAAGCATTGGCTTTTCCTTAATATCAGGGAATTTTATTTGATTACCTTCTCGAGCCAATCGCCTAAGGACAGCATTTACATAGCGAGCACCCCCGCTATGGCTGAATCTTTTTGCTTGTTTTACTGTTTCAAAGCAGGCTGCGGCAATAGGTACACGGGTGAATAAAATCTGGTAAGCCCCTAATCGTAACAAGATATGCACTGGAGGATCCAATTCAGCCAACGGGATGTTGCTCCGCTCTTGCAATACCCAATCCAGAGCCCCTTGCATCTTTATCGTTCCATATACGACCTCGGTACAAAAGGCCCGGTCGCGGGTGTTAAGCCCGCTCTTCACCAAAGCAGGCGATAAAAGCAAGTTTGCATACGAATTAGTTCGTTCTATTCTCAGCAACACCTCAAATGCCATATCCCGCGCACTTTTTTTTACCGCCATCCCTGGTCACCCTTTTACCGACATAATAATTAATACAAATTTCTTGTACGGATAAAAAACTTTTGCGGTACCGTTCTCAAAGCGCTGAATAAAGATACCGTCTGTTCCAACTGGTATTCTACTCCAGCGATTTCACGGTCCCGTACATCCCAGGCTGTAGTAACATGTTGTTGCAATATCGTACCTAACAGGGGGCCAATCAGGTTCGCCATCACCAATGCTATTACAACGTTGAAAAAAGTAAAATACCGCGTAGCCCAAAGCAAACTTAGAAAAGCCACTGAGGAGATAAAATTGGCAGCGGCAATGGTGGTGCCACAACGACGGTGAACCACCAATTCTCGCTCACCGGCCAGTAACCGGCCGTGCCCGGCCCGGGCCGCTGCTTCAAGAATATTGGGATCCACAATGCCATAAAGATAAAACCCATCCTCGGTCGCGTACCCAGATAGTTGCTGAGGACCAAATCGTTCTTCGATTACATTTATGGTAGCATGTTCGAGGGCATGATTTTTCCTCAGATTTTGATTAAAAGCTACCCGTACCAACTGCCCTGGCACTGTGAGTAAATTCCACATGGAGCGGATTGTAAACCCGAACGGTATCATCAACAAATTAATAAATAGCACCACAAGCAGCGGGACCAATAACCAAGGGAAAAATAAGGCTAACAGAATGAAAAACAGGAGTAGCACTACTTCACCCCCATGGTCCCAGCCTCTGGTCCAATAAAACTTAGCACAGCCTCCCGCAACCGTTCCATATTCACCCTAGTATCCACGCAGGGACCATGAGGTCGTTCATTAAGAATACCAAAGGCAGGCAGGGGGTACACATCTTGAAGGCCACTAGATAAGTCACGCTCGCAAGCCACGGCCACAATAGCCTGGGGTTTAAATTCTTTCACTTTTTTACGGGCCAAGGTACCACCAGTAACCACTGCAACGTTCACGTTTAATTCCCGTGCCAACAGCAACAGGTCCTTTATCTGACAGCGGCCACACAAGTGGCAGTTGTTTACATCAGCGGTGATTTTAAATTCGCAGCCTGAATACTGTAAGCAATGCGGCGCTAAAATTAACAATCGGGCGGAAGGTACTCGAATTCTACGAGCCCGAACCAGGGTATTATTAATCTCGATAAAAGAGCGCTCCAGTCTTTCTTTCGTTACTCGAAATAAACGGCCCAACTGCATAGATAGCGGCAACAATTGAGTAATAAGGATGCTCACTGGTCCGTCCAGTACCGGAATTGGCCGATGCCAAATAATTATGAAAACTACTCCAGCTACACCAACAAAGGCGGTGAACACAAAAAGAAAAAACGCTAGCCCCAGGGCAAAAAAAACATAGCGCGCCAGTTTATCTAGGCCATAAAGAGAAACATGCCAGAGACACCCGGCTAAACCACCAACTAAAATTGCAAATACTAGGGCTAAACCTAGAATTAATCTCTTTTTGGCCACGGCCTTTCCCCCTTTAGCCCCAGATATCTCCCGGTTGCACCCGGTACCCACACGCATAAGATTGAGCAGTCATGGAGCGTTTTCCGGCTGGTTGCACTTTTTCGATAAGCAGTGCGCCTTGGCCACAGGCTACAACAATACCGTCTTCCGCTCGCACTTCCAGTATTCGTCCTGGTTGTCCCGCTCGGGTACTATTGCTTGCCTTGGCCTGCCAGATTTTAAGACGGTCTCCAGCCACAAAAGTTGTCGCTCCCGGTCTGGGATTTAACCCCCGTACCTGGTTTGCCACCATATTGGCTGACTGTTGCCAATTCACAATCGCATCCTCTTTAGTGAGGGGTGGGGCCCAGGTTGCCAAACTGTGATCTTGTGGCTGGCGCGGTGCTGTACCTGCGATTATCGCTCGTACAGTGCGCTTAACCAGATCTGCACCTTTTTCTGCCAGACGCTCTGCCAAACTAGCTGCTGTATCATCGGCTGTGATAATTTCTTCCTCTTGCATAATTATATCACCCGTGTCTAGTCCTGCGCTCATATACATGGTGGTAACCCCGGTAATCTCATCGCCATGCATAATAGATCGTTCTATCGGTGCAGCTCCGCGCCACCGGGGTAACAAAGAAGCATGAAGATTGATGCAGCCCTTAGGGGGCAGTGCCAATAGTTTTAGAGGCAGTATTTGTCCATAAGCCACCACTACGATGAGATCCGGCGCTAACTGCAGGATTTGAGATAATGATTCTGCCGTGTCTACCTGCTGTGGTTGCAATACTGGAATCCCGGCCGCAAAGGCCACTTCTTTGACCACCGGCGGCTGAAGCCGATATCCCCTACCCTGAGGCCGGTCTGGTTGAGTGATCACCCCAACCACCGATGATAACAATGTCTGTAAAGTTGGCAAAGCAAATTTAGGTGTGCCCATAAAAATAATTCGCATCTTATCATCCTTCTTTACCTTGTTCAGTTTCACAGGGTCTTATATTTTGGGCTCGGTCAATAAATAAAATGCCATCCAAGTGATCGAGCTCATGCTGCAAAGCCCGAGCCAACAATCCATCCCCGGTAATCTCCAGTTCCTTTCCGCTAATATCCAGAGCGTGCACAGTAATCTTGGTATGGCGGGGCACATCTCCGATCAATCCAGGAAGACTTAGACAGCCCTCCACATCCACTTCTTCGCCCTCCGCTGAAATAATTTCTGGATTGATCAAAGTAAGTAAGCCCTCACCCACATCAATGACCACCGCTCGGATCGAGGCACCCACTTGGGGTGCCGCTAAACCAACTCCTCGGGCATTATACATGCATACAGCCATCTGTTCTAACAACTTTTCTAGCCGGCTGTTAAACTTGGTCACCGGCTTTGCTTTTAACCTTAGTACCGGGTCTCCATAAACCCGAATACAATTATTATTATTAGACATGGACGACTTCTCCTTTACTACAAATAAGACACCGGATCTACATCTAACGTTAGTCGGGCTCCGGCCCGCTGGCTAGCGGCAGTTAAAGCAGGAAGTTTGGCGGCTAACCAGTCCTTTATCGGTCCCAGATGTCGACCTTTGATAATAAGTTGCCATCTAAACTTATTGCTAATTTTCAAAAAAGGGCATGGGGCTGGTCCTTCCATTATAACCCCTTCCTTTTGCGGCAGCAAATCAAGCACCCTTTCCAATAAATCTATCGCTATCCTTTCTTTTGGTGCTAACACACGAACTAGGAGCACTTCCAGAAAAGGAGGATATTGGTAGCGGTACCGGCGTTCCAACTCCAATTGATAAAAACCGTCATAATCATGCCCTTTCGCCGCCCTAATGCTAGGATGATTAGGGGCGTAAGTCTGTAGAATTGCTTGTCCGGACATCTCGCCTCGTCCAGTTCGTCCAGCTACTTGTTCCAGTAGCTGAAAAGTGCGTTCCGACGCAAAAGGATCTGGAAGATTTAAGGTCAGATCCGCACTTATGATGCCAACCAAGGTAACACGTGCAATATCTAAACCTTTGGTCACCATTTGGGTTCCAACTAAAATATCGGCTTTACCCTGGGAAAATGAATGAATGATTTCATCGGTAGCCCCAACTCGGGCACTAGTATCAGCATCAAGTCTTATAATTCGCGCCTGAGGCCAGATCCGCTGGGTCTCGGCCACTACACGTTGGGTTCCGCAGCCAAAATCACGCACATATCCGCTACCGCAGCGAGGACAACGTTGATACAGCGGTTTACTGTAACCGCAATGATGGCAAACGAGACACTGCCCAGCTTTATGAAGTGTAAGTGCCAAATCACAATGGGGGCATTCGGCCACAAGGCCGCATTGGCGACAAAGTACAAAGGTACTATAGCCACGGCGATTAAGGAACAATATTGCTTGTTGCCTGGCAGCCAAGGTCTCAGCCAACTTAGTCTGAAGCAATCTCGAAAAAATACTTCTATTCCCGGCCAAAAGCTCGTTTCGCATATCTACGATTTGCACCTGAGGCAAAGGGCGTTGAGCGATTCGATTAGGCAATGTTAGCAAGGTATAAGAACCCCTATTTGCTTTGTAATAAGTTTCCACTGCCGGGGTCGCACTGCCTAAGATGGTGATTGCACCATGTTTTTTAGCTCGCCATAGTGCTACTTTTCGAGCGTGATAACGGGGACTCTCTTCTTGCTTATAAGCAGTTTCATGTTCTTCGTCCAGAATTATGGCACCAATTTCTTTTAAAGGCGCAAAGATGGCCGACCGGGCTCCTACCACTATTCGGGCCCGCCCTTGTCCAATACGCTGCCATTGGTCATACCGTTCTCGTTCTCTTAGTTTACTGTGCAGCAATGCCACTTCAGACCCAAAGCGGTTTACAAATCGTTCCCGCATTTGGGGCGTAAGGGCAATCTCGGGAACCAGCACGATGCCCCCGCGCCCTTGGTTCAAGGCAGTAGCTAAAACCCGCAGATATATTTCTGTCTTACCACTGCCAGTAACACCATGAAGGAGAAAACTTTCGTGGCGACGCGCCGTCAATGCTTTTATAATTGGTTGTAAAGCTTTGTTTTGGGCCGTCGTTAGCACAGGAGGCTGCTTTTCTTTAATACTAGCAACTTCGAGACTGGCAAGCTGGGAAGCCGGGTCTCGCTCTATCCACATTTTAACAGCGCCGCGCCCCACCAAGGCTTTTAAGCTGCTGGCAGCAGCCGGGGCACGCTTTAACAGGTCCTTCCGAATTAAAGGCCGTTCTTTCAAAAGCATAGTCAGTATGCGTACTTGTGCAGGTGCCCGGGGACCGAGTTCCTCCATTAAGTCTCGAACCTGCAGTTGCGATAACAAGAGATCCACATACTCCACCCGTCGTTCTAAAGACACACCTCTACTGGTGCCGGGCGGTAACACAAGCTGCAAAGCCTCCACAAGATGGCATAAATATTTGTCGGCCACAAAGCGGGCCAATTGCCAGCCTTCTTCGTTAAATAAATTTTCGGCCACGACGGCTGTAATAGAGCGTATCTTATCCACGGGCTCTGGCTGCTCTGGAACCACATATCCCATTATAATTCGAGGGCCAAAAGGTATCCGTACCTTGGTTCCACAGCTTACCCGATCGTGAAGCGCGGTTGGAATTTTATACGTAAAAGTTTTATTAGTAGCTGAAGTAATTAGATCCACCAACACCGCTACCTGATTATCCATATAAAAACCTCCCTCGAGGAGGTCACCCCTTTGTAGAAACTAGCAGCTCCTCCCGTCGGTCTTTAGCTCTTTTCCAAATGCCTAACGCAATGTCCTCCTTTGAAGCTAAAGGCAAACATTCCTCGTTGCCATCAGGCCAAAAGATAGTCACCTCATTGGTTTTAGCTTCAAAACCAGCATTCGCCCGGGTAATATCATTGGCTACAATAAAATCAAGCTGCTTTTGCTTTAATTTTTTCAGGGCCCGCCTAGTGAGTTGCGAGCTCTCCGCCGCAAACCCAATTGTCAATTGCCCTGGTTTTTTTAACGGAGCAATGGCGCTCAAAATATCCACTGTAGGCTCCAGTTGTAACACAAAATCCCCGCAGTTTTCTTTTTTAATTTTTTCATCACGATAGGCTTGGGGCCGAAAATCTGCCACGGCCGCGGCCATTACCAAAGCGGTGGCTTGGAAGAAACGTTCCTTGGTAGCCTGGTACATATCCTCCGCTGTCATCACGGAAATTCGCTCTACTCCCGGCGGTACAGTCAACGAAGTAGGCCCACTGACCAAGGCCACCCGGGCACCACTTCGGGCCGCCACGGCGGCCAGGGCATAGCCCATGCGTCCGCTGGATCGGTTAGATAAATAACGCACTGGATCGAGCGGTTCTCGAGTAGGTCCGGCCGTCACTACAACTTTCCAGCCGGCCAGATCAACAGCAGGCGCTAACAGGCCTCTCGCCAGTGCAATTATGTCTTCCAGTGCCGCTAGCCGTCCCGGGCCTTCATCACCGCAAGCCAAATGACCGCTGTCCGGTTCTATTATGTGAAAACCTCGCTGCTTAAGCAAGACTAAATTTTGCTGAACAGCCGGGTTCAGATACATGTTTGTGTTCATAGCCGGGGCTACTAACACCGGAGACCGACTTGCCAACACTGTAGCTGTAATCATATCATCGGCCAAACCCAACGCCAGTTTGGCAATTACATTAGCGGTTGCTGGGGCGATAATGATAAGATCCGCTTCCTGGCCGTAAGTCACATGGGTCACATTCATGTCTTTATGTGCTGCAAACATATCCACCACCACTGCCTGGTGGCTTAAGGTTTGAAAGGTCAGTGGTGCCACAAATCTGGTTGCGGCTTCTGTCATGGCAACTTTAACCCTATAGCCAAGCTGAGCCAGGCTACTTACCAGCTGGGCGGTTTTATAGGCTGCTATTCCCCCGGTAACTCCTACAATTATCGTTTTCTTTTTCATCGCACTCCCGCCCCTATTCAAGATCATTTGTCAACAGGGTAGGAACAACAGCGCCGCTGGCGATTTCTTGTAAGGCCACGCTTACCGGCTTTCCCTGGGCATTATCTAAGCGCGGAGTTGAGCCACCCATTAGCTGGCGCGCCCTTTTCGATGCCGCCGCCACCAGCAAGTATTTATTAGGTATGCGCTGCCGCAACATGGCCAAATCAGGTCCTTTCATACTCATCCCTCCAGCATTGCTTTAAGCTTTTGCTTGTTGTAGCGGTTAACACGGCAATGTTCTGCCAATAAAATAGCTTCTATTTCAAACACCGCTTTTTTAACTTCCCTATTAATTACAAAATAGTCGTAGTTACATATCTGTTCAATTTCTTGTTTAGCCATCCGTAAACGCAACGCTATTTCGTCAGCCCTTTCGGTACCGCGGCCATTGATCCGCCTCTTTAATTCAGACCAGTTAGGGGGGAGCAGAAACAGCAAGATTCCGACGGGATAGTTGGCTTTGATTTGTAGCGCTCCCTGAGGTTCTATTTCCAATAACACATCCCTTCCTGTTGACAACTTTTCTTCCACCCAAGTCCGAGGCGTACCGTACCAATGGCCAAACACTTTCGCCTGTTCCAAAAATTCCTTCTGCTGGGATCGCAGCTTAAACTCATCCGGGGTCAGAAAAAAATAGTCGATGCCATCTTTCTCCCCCGGTCGCGCCTTCCTTGTGGTAGCAGAAATTGAATAAGCAAGTTTAGGGTTGCGTTCCCGCAATAAATCACAGACCGTCCCCTTACCACAGCCGGACGGTCCTGACACTACCAATAGTAAACCTTGGGGCATGGGCCTCACTCCTACTCATGATCACTGTTGCCATCGACTGCAGATGCCCTTTCTGCAAGACGATTTGCTACCGTTTCCGGTTGAACAGCCGACAAGACCACATGATCGCTATCCATGACTACCACCGCACGAGTCCTACGACCATAGGTCGCATCCACCAACATACCTCGATCCCGAGCCTCTTGCACCACCCTTTTGATCGGCGCAGAATCCGGACTTACAATGGCTATGATCCGGTGGGCAGATACTATGTTACCAAAAC
>DATERQ010000128.1:0-12460 GCA_035271345.1 bacterium
CACAACAAGATCATCAACTGTTGTAAATGGGGAGTCTTCATGAACCGAAAGCATCTGATTAGGATTCTGAAGTTGGATAATATAATCAAAATCTGTAAGCGGGTCATAATCTACATCCGAATAAGCAGGTGTTGAAGCATGAGTCCCGTGCGAAACAATTTCTAAAGTATAGCCATCTGGATCTGCATCCTTTAATTGCAACCCTGCGATCGTCCCTGTCCCACCAGGCACGTTTCTAACTTCAATGGATTGACCAAGATAATCCTTGGCACAAGAACTTAGGGCACGGCTAATCGTATCCATACCCCCACCAGGGCCGAAAGGAACTAATAAAACCACGGGCTTACTAGGAAATCCTTCTTCCACTTCTTGACTACATCCTGCTAATATACCAACACCGACCAACATCGTTACCACCAAAATAGACGGTAATGTTTTCATCCAATTTCTCTTTAACAACACATTAAGTCCCCCTTATCCTAGATATGATTATTAAGGTATTGGTGAAGGTAATGAAATGATGGCCTCCCTTCTTTAATGATTTATCAGATTGCCGCCTGAACAGTTAGTGAAGTCCTTTTAGCTGCAAATCTGCCCCATAATAGTGGCTACTTTAACACTACGTTATTAAAAAAATTACTTCATTGGATCTAGCAAAGCTCTTTCTTGAAGCAATGGTCGATTGTGGTATTCCATCCATAATTCAGCCAAGCACTTTTTTTGCTATAGATTCCTTAGTAATCGTCACAGCTATATTTCATCATACCAAGATGGTCATTGTACCATCGTGGAAGAATAAGGTTATTGCTCGATGTAGCTACCGTCTCTTGTTTTAAATCCCAGTGACCCTGAAATCTTTCCGAATTTCCTATAACCTCATCCACGATAGGCAGGGTTCCTATATTCATATCTTGGGAGTAAACGAACCCTGGGCTTATCAGTGCATCAGCTTCCTCGGCGGGTTCTAACAAAGGAAATAGATTATCCGAGGGCGTATCTTCGGCAGCTATTAAGACTGTCTTAATGCCTAGTCGCTCACACGCCTGTAAAGTACGCAAAACTTCCATAAATTCGTTACCACCTGCATCCCATGTCATGACTACACCATTGGCTCCCATCGCCTTTGCCATCTTGGCTGTCTGATCGGCAATAATTTTCTTTTCTTTTTGGCTTGTCCATTCGGTTCGAAGTGTGATTACACCCTTAAAGTTAAAATCATTGCCGTGGCGCCGGTATAGTTCCAACAAAAGCGGGTTATTCTGTAATGTCCAAGAAACATTAAACACTGTCCTGTATGGGCCAGTAATGGCCCCATCTAAAATCTCGTTAGGATGCAAATACCAGGGTGGTTGTAGCTCTGTATAACCATAAATGGATGTGCAAAACGCTTTCGTAGAGCCTGATTTTCCCTCTGGCGAATGCAAACATTGTATATACATAACAGTAGGTAGGTCAGGGTCGTAATTGCTAATTCTATAAGTCTTGTACTTCGCTGGAACTAGATCCATAGTGGTGGCAGCTATATGGTCTGATACACGTAGGCAAGCCCCATGTACTACCTGATTCTGATCATGAACATCAATAGTTTCATCAGGCTCTACAATTACACATATATTCTTTAATGAACTGAGGTGGGGTATAGCCCGTGCCCAAGGTCCACACATATCTACAAAAACATCCACGTAATCCCCACCAGCATCATGCCAAGGTACGTTTGATACCTCCACCACCCCAATTCCCGAAAGTCTGTGTGTTATGCCTTCACCAATAGGTTCAATAGAACGCCCGCATATAGCGGGATAACACTGACCACTTCCTCGGACTTTGACCCGAGGTTCTATTACATCCCGGACTGGCCAAATACGCACCGGCTCCCCAGGCATCGCTAATTGAATATCAGCTTTTTTAACCAGAGGGTCCTTCCTGGCTTCTGCTATAAGTTCTTGTTTATTGATCTGTAGTAGCCCATTGGTATAAGATGTTCTATCAGCAAAAATTAACCTTTTTACGGGAAATGTGCCCATTTTGAGCTCCATTTGTCAAGCCTCCTCAGAGAATTATTCCTTCCGGTTCAAAAAGTGTGGGCTCATTCACTTGGATATTTAATGCTTGGACTGCAGTGCGAACAATTTGTAGACCTAAGTTAAAATCCTGATCTTTTGGCAAATAAGGATCACCACAAACATGTTCAATGCTAATTCCTTTTATTACGCGGTTTGCACCTGTGGATAAAGCCAATTCGTAGATAGCTGAAATGATGGCTGTAGGTATACCCCACCGTTCTATTTCACGAGCGATCGTTGCGCCGCAACGATTACAAGTACCTCATGTGGAAACCAGCAGGCATCCGTCTACCCCAGCTTCATTTAACTCCCGTGCCATATCCTCACCCATCTCTCGGGAATTTGATACTGTAGTAGTTACACCCGGCAAAGAAAATATATTGGGGTGGACACTCTTGATAACGCCTTCTTTTTGCAACCAACTTAGGTAGTCTAGTGGGAGTATATAATTGAGATTTTTATTGGCTGTTTCATTTAGAAAGCCCGCATGGTACACCTCCCATTTATCTTGCTCGAGGCCTTGCAGTTCGGCAAGTGGGTACTTAAGGTAAAATTTGGCCCCACTTCTCGCCTGATTGTCTGGATTTCCTTTGCGAATTAGCCCACCTGTGGTAACTAACGCAATCTCGGCATGTTCAAGACCCTTCTTTAACTGCGCCGATGGTACCCAGTCAGGCATACGAATGGGGATCTCACTTCTGAAACTGGTTCCCTGCAGTTTGGCTAGCAGCATTTCTATTGCTCTTTCATAGCCATGCTTATTCATGGTCACTAGTTTCCTAATACCCCTTGGTAAATAGCCTTCGCATCTTGCCGGGCCAAGGTCTTCACCCAAAGCCATGCGCCTACCCATCGCCCACACCTTCCCTAAATCATCTTTCATCTTTATAGGGCTAGACCCTGTGGGCACTACAACAATCTTGTGATCCAGTACAACCCCAGGGTTTTCTGGGTACATGGCTGTAATTGTTGGTATCCCAAGATTCCAGGCTACCTTAGACACATTTATACACGCCGCACCGTATCTCCCCGCGTTAAAAGCAGGGCCAGCAATTACTAGATCGGGTTTTAACGTCTTTAGTTCATGCTCAATAATAGGCTGAGCTTCGCCCCAACTTTCGTTCATATAGTTGTCCCCGCCGACAATCGTTGCAACAATTTCTCCTTCGCCAGCCATTAATTGCTCTAACAATTTTCCTGGTCCAACGGCTTCTTCCTGCAAATACACCTGAAGATTAGCCTTGTCTTCACTTCCTTGCCCAGCAAAGAACTGGTTGATGTAATGAACCACGCGAATTCTTCTCACTAGCCAAAGCCCCCTCATTGTTAAAATAATGATAGCAAATCGTTTAGATTATTATAAATAACTCCACAAACAGGCTAAAGGTTCCCGTACAGAATGGCAAGCAACAATTCATAAAAGAAACTACCTAAACTTTCATTAATTCGGATACAATTTAGTTAATTTTAATACCGCCACCGAAGGAAAGCTTTTGTATTGTAATCTTCCATTTTGGCAAAGTCTTGTGGACCATGCTTAATATTTATTCACTTAACTTTAATGTACTATGCGTGTTTTGGCCTTTGTTATAGCCGATTTGACCAGATCCGGGTATTCTAGCATATTTGCACAGTGATTCATAGGTACCTGTAATGAATGTCCGGCTATGGTCAGATAATACACAGCGCAAGCGCTGTTTCAGCCACTAGATGTTTGTCTGTTCATTTTCGCACTTGGGTATATTGGAAACCGTGTTGGCCTTTTGTTCAATCATCTTCAATCATTAATATATACATGCACAACCCATGCCAGGTTGTTAAAATCCCGCATGGGTTGTGCTAGAGTCCGTCTTCAAGCGCAACCGGCCGATTAAAATGCTAGGGTATTGTGTTGCATTTAACAACAATATGTTCATATTTGCGCCTTAGTTTGTAGCGCGCCAAAGTTGAGTCCGGCTTATTCTCAGTTTTTTCGCAGCCAATGTTTTATTCCCGCTGACTTTAGTTAATGCTTTTCTTATAATCTGTTGTCTTATATCTTGTAATGTGCCCTTCAATTCAATTTCAATGGAGAGATCCGACATGGGACTTAGATAAGTATCAGCCATCGCCTTTTTCACATGCCTTAATTTTATTTCACGCTTGCCTGCGGCGAAAACGGCGATTCGTTCCATAATATTCTCTAATTCACGGATATTTCCCGGCCAACTATAGTGCAGCATCGCATCCGATGCTGCTCTGCTTATCGAAATATCATTGTTTTCCGGCCATAATTTACCTAAAAAATGTCGAGCCAATAAAATAATATCACCCTTTCTTGCCCGTAAGGGCGGTATGGAAAACACTAGCGTACTTAAACGATAAAATAAATCTGCTCGGAATTCTTTCCTTTCCACCGCCGCCCTTAAATCACTATTAGAGGCGGCTATCACCCGAACATCTACGGGAATTACTTTATTTGATCCAAGGGGCGTTATCTCTTTTTCCTGGAGGACTCGCAACAAACGAGCTTGCATTATTGCCGGCAGGCTGCCAATTTCATCCAAAAATATACTTCCTCGGTGAGCTAACCAAAATAAGCCTCGCTTTCCCCCTTTTCTGGCTCCAGTAAAAGCACCCTCTTCAAATCCAAATAGTTCGCTCTCCAGTAAATTACCTGGTAAAGCCGCACAATTAACCGCTACAAAGGGTCCATTTCGACGTCGGCTAAGATTATGGATACCCTGGGCAAACATCTCTTTGCCGGTACCGCTTTCCCCGGTCATCAAAATAGTTGATTCTGTCCTAGCGCATCGAATTGCAATTTCCTTCGTTTTCAATAAACTCTCGCTTGATCCAACAATATCGTTCAGTGCATATTTTGCTATATGGCCCTTTGCTTGAAGTTTTTGCCGGATTTTGTGTTCAGCTTCTTGAAGTTGTGTTATATCTTTGAATGTCGCTACTGCCCCGACAATCTTTCCCTCAATCTCAATGGGCACCCGGTTCGTAGCAATAAAGGTATCACCCCTTACCCTTTGGATCATGCCTAGCTCCGGGCATCCTGTCCTTAAGACATGGTGTAATCTTGTATTCGGAATAACGTTGGTAACTGGTTCCCCGATGACCCCGTTTGCTTTAAGGCCAAATATGTTTTCCGCAGCTTTGTTATATACGGTTACAGCCAACGTATCGTCAATGGCAAGAATTCCTTCCTGGGCAAACTCCATGATTGTCCAGACATATTGGGTCTTATAACGTTCCTGCCGTCGTACTCTGGCAATGCTTCTGGCTTCGCTTATAGCCCGTATAACTGCCTCTTGTCCATGCCTTATTAAAACGGCTTTAAGGCCAGTTTGTTCTGCTAAATAAATAGTATAGATGCCCCCAATTATCACTTGACAACCCTCATTCTTGGCATCGAAAACAACCTGTGGAAGATGGTCCTTCGCACTAAAAATAAATTGGCGTAGCCGGGCGTCCAATAAATGCTCGAGGAGATCTTTCTGCAAAAGCAAATGTCGGGAAGTCACAACGGCTAATTCATGACCCCATTGGCGCGCCTTATAAAGCGCCTTCACCAAATCACCATCGTCCGTTAGGATATCCACTACTGGTACCGATACATGCTCCCTAATAGAGGCTGCAGTTGCGCCCCTACTAATTATCACTTCTGCACCTTCTTTTTCGGCTTGCAATGCCCTCTGCACGCCATTGTTAAATGCACCATCGTAAATCATAATGGTATCGCCAAAAGCCGTAGAAACCTGACGGCAAAGCCAACCCAATTCGGGATAAGGAACAACTATGCCGATCTTATAAGGCATAAATATCTTATACCTCCTCCGCTTCTTTTAACAGCCTCCAAACACGTGTGCGGCTTATATCTAACCTCCTAGCAGCTTTGCTTTGATTTCCATTTTCCATTTGCAGAACTTTAAATATAATTTGCTGTTCCATCTCCCTTAGGCTTCCTTGCACGGTTAAACGCTCCCCCCCAGCGTACGGTTTTGTTTCAGTCTCTCGACATAGCAAGACGTCAGCAATTGCTTCTTGTACTACAGAACGTGTTATCCGATGGCCATCATTTTCGCCCAACAATATTACCCTTTGGATTATATTCTTCAACTCTCGGACATTACCAGGCCAACCGTAATCTGATAACATATCCATTGCCTCGGTAGTTACCCGGCATTTTTTTGGGGTTGATAAGCCCTCTTTTTCGATAAAATGGTTGACCAAAACGGGAATATCCTTTCTACGTTTCCTTAAAGGCATAATATGAAGGTTCAATACATTTATCCGGAAAAACAAATCCTTACGAAATAAACCCTCCTGTACCAGCATTCTTAAATCCCTATTTGTAGCAGCAATAACTCGCACATCGATAGGTAATACCTGTTCCCCACCTATAGGTCGAATTTCCTTTTCTTGAAGCACGCGTAAAAGTTTGCCTTGAAGAGGAAGAGGAATCTCCGATATTTCATCTAAAAAAATCGTCCCACGATCTGCTGTAAAGAATAAGCCCGGTTTGCCCCCGGCTTTTGCACCGGTAAAAGCACCATCTTCATAGCCAAAAAGCTCGCTTTCTAACAGCGTCTCGGGCAAAGCAGCACAATTAATCGCTACAAAAGGAGCCTGTTTCCGATTTCCATGGTTGTGAACGGCCTGGGCAAACAATTCTTTGCCGCTACCGGTTTCGCCGGTAATGAGTAAAGTGGAATCAACGAACGCAAATTGTTGAGCCATTTCCTTGGCCTCTAATAGGTAATCGCTGACGCCAATAATATCCTTTAACGTAAATTTAGCTGTATGGGTTCGGCTACGTAGCTGGCAACGAATATTTTGTTCGGATTCTTGAATTTCAGCGATATCTTGAAAGGTGGACACTGCTCCCTGAACTCGCTCATCAATGATAATGGGAACATTGTTGGTAACTACTTGAGCCTTATTGAAGGTTTGCAATTCCCCCAAAACCATCTCACCCCGATTTAAGACCCGGTCAACCACAGTGCTTGGCATAAATTTGTTGATAGGTTTACCTTTGATTTTAGTTCTACTTTTTCCGATTTTTTTTTCTGCAGCAGGATTTATCACGGTAATTATACCTTTACTGTCAGTAGTTATAACACCCTCGTGGGCAAACTCAAGTATGGCCTTTAATTGTTTCATTTTGGCTTTTTCTTGTTTTGCAGCGAAGGCAACGCGCTGAGCCTCTTCAACAACCTTTAGAATCGCCTCTTTGCCTGTTTTGATAAGTATACTGGGAATGCCAAATCGGGATGCCGTTGTGCAAGTAATTACCCCACCTATAATAGCTTCAAAACCTAAGTTGTTCACGTGCTTTATTCGTTGTTCTGTCAATTGGCGTAACCCATCAACAGTACCTTCTTCATCCAAATAGAAGATTCCCAGTTCTACGCCTAAAATTGGGGCTAGATCACTCGAGCTTTTAATCATACTTGAAAATCCGACCATGGCGATTTTCGTTGCGAACTTCTTGGCTGCATCCACAGAACGTATCAAATCATATACGGTAACAGGTATTTCAATGAGCGGTGCAATAATTCCCGCTTGACGTAATAATAATGCCGTTCCGCCCCGAGCAATAAACACCGCAATTTCTGATTCCTTTTCCAATGCTTGGGCTATCTCAACACCATGTTCCAGCAACCCTACTTTAACCTCAACGTTTTCATAATGGTTTAGTAGGCTCTGGCTTAACACCAACATATCCCTATTGGGTACAAGAAGAATAATATTTTTCTTCATCAGTACCTTCACCTGCCTTTAAATATAATTTGGATCAAAGGCCATTAAGAAAACACTGGCTTATTCGTCCTACGAAAACAATAATTGTTGGAAACATAATCTACATGTTACCGTCTCTACATTTGCACTTCGATAGTACAATCCCTCCGTATTGGGCTTGATTAAAACAGGTTTGCCGCACTTCCCAATATGCCATTCTTGGCCCTAATGCCATGCAGGGGTAAAAGCCCGTGAGAAAATCAAATCGCTGTGGTCGCTGTACTTTTTAATAAGACACGTTCTTTATGTACCATGTATTTTTCTGCCCGTAAAGAGAACCATTGATGATCCCCAACAATATTCGTCAGATATCAGCTTTTTCCCTTTTTGTGCAATAATTATCCCGCTGGGCTACCATCATAATGAAAATTGGTTGGCGGCAAAGATAAAGTGCTTCGTGCAACAATCGGAAGACCTAAATCGCTAATAAACGTGATTTTACCTACGTTAAAAGATCCCTCGTTACACTCGGGATGACATGAAAAGCCCGGGATGATATGAAAAGCCCGGGATGGCATGAAAAAGCCCGGGATGACTGTAATAAAGGCTCGCATGGCGGTAATGAGTAATCGGGACGACATTAAAGACACTCCGGGATGATGGTAATGAAGGCCCGGTGGCGGCAAAGGAGACCTGGCTTTATAACTATGGGGCAATCCGAGGGCCTGGTCCCGCTAGGAATTCTCCCTTAGTTATGAAAACTGCGTGCATATACATCATGGAAATTGAGTTCTATTTTTTTGGATGTAGTACCCGTATTCTATTGCTGCTGCGCCGGCTTGATATCCCAACTATTCCCCTATTAAAGGATAAGGCGCATTATTTGTCGAATTGACAGTGGTAACGACGCCATGTGCGCCATGTGCTATGTAATACGATGCGGTTTTTATAGAAAGGTTGCGTCAATAATGTATACCAAACCGATTATTAGGTACGCTATTTTTTTATTAGTCCTACTGTTGGTGGCCTTTATTATGTTTGCTAGCTTCTTAGTTCGGGGGCAGTTTTTAAGCACTTTGGCCGCTACAAAACAACAGCAGGACCACAAAGCAGTGCGGGTGGCCGCCCGCCTGGAAGAAAAACTTCATCAGGCCCAGGAACGAGTCCGCATTTTGGCTTTGAACCCCCTCATTGAGCACGAAAATCCCCGAATCATAGAGGACTTATTGGTGAAAACATTGGCCGGCTGCCCTTCATGTGAAGCACTGCTGGTAACAGACCACAGCGGTTCATTAATAGCTGAAACACCAACAGGGACCCATTATCCTTATTTTACTGGCAATCTACTTGCCTCTTTGCCCTCCAAATGTGAGGTATTGTACATAAATGCTGCCGGACAGGAGGACCACTACACTTTTGCTTGTGCAGCCCAGATGCAACACCCTGAAGGTAAAGGTAGACTGATAGTTGCATTGCTAAATCTAAACTACGTGGCCAAGGCCACACTACTAGGAAATAAGGATGATGAGGTGACACTGCTCGCTGACGAACTGGCCATTGATAACAATGCCATTTTACTCTTTGCCCCAGAACAGAATGATGAGCCACCTTCTACTCCCATTATTGTTGCTGCTTTCGGGCCCATTATCAAAGAAAAAGCAGCCCCTTATTTAGAGGGAACTGCCTCAGTACCCAAACTAACTTGGACCATCACCGTGACTAAGCCTTTTAAATCATTCATTGCTCAAGAGATAAAAACAACCTTTTCCGGCATTCAATTCACCGTCTCGCTATTCTTCCCCATTCTTATCATTCTAGCCTTAACAATAATTGCAACTAATCATTCCCGCCGTTATTTTAGGGAACTTGCCCTTAGAGATGGTCTAACCGGCCTGTATAATCATCGATTTTTTCAAACTGAACTGCGAGCCGTGATCGACGGTCGGAATGGCCGTAAAGTATCCCTTCTTTTGCTGGATGTGGATGATTTCAAATCCATCAATGATGCTCACGGCCACCAAGTGGGCGATAAGATTTTGGCGAAGCTTGCAACCATCCTGTCACAAAATATTCGAAATACAGATATCGCCGCTCGTTATGGCGGCGAAGAATTTGCTGTGATCTTGATTGGCATTGGTCTCGAAGAAGCGTTTAAGATAGCGGAGCGGATAAGGATAGCCATAAAACAACAGTGCGCATGTACCGTCTCCATCGGGATCTCTTCGTTCCCAGCGTGCGCCACCACTTCCGAAGGCTTAATCAAAACGGCAGATGACGCCTTGTATAAAGCAAAAAGTCTGTCCAAGGATCGGGTCCAGGAAGCCCAGCCCCGCGCCGTTAGCTGCGACCATAATCGCGATAAAGATAAATCGCTTTATCTCCAATAAAAATAGTGGGCCTGAGACTTGCGGCCAAGTCTAAGATTCATCTCTTCCAGCGAAAACTGCCTTTCTTTTTGACTTTCAGCCCACATTTTCATATTCTCATACTCCGGATCTGTCGGGTCGGCCATGATTCTCATGTATTCCTGATAACCGTCTGTACTTCCCACGTCCTCCGGGGGTCTTTCACCCTTGCCACCCAGGTAAGATGCTCTAAACTCGTTGGCCCTTTCTGTTTTTTCAAGGGTAATTATATGTTGCCAGGAATCCCCAAAATCATACTCGTAATGAACCTGACGATAAGAAGGGAAAATATCTTTGAGAGCGGTAAAGCGTTCCTGCAAAATATCGTATTGATCAAAATCTAACCATTCCAGCGTCTCAGGATCATCATTCATGACAATCTGCTTGGTCTTTGTGCCTTTCTTTTTAGCTTCGAAGATGTGTAGGTGATAATCCTGCCAATCAAAAACCGTCTGAATGATGTTGTGGAGATGCCTAAAAGAGAAAGTTGAGGGTACCAACACTCGGCGCCAGATATCGAAGCCTTCCACTTTAATCTGTATTGTTAGCTGATATAGTTCCACATCCAGGATATTTACCTGGCTTCCAAGTTCCCCCTTGGCATATTTCCCCAAGCACTCAATCATTTTTTCTATCGGGTAAAACGCTTCATCAGCCGGCGAACTTTGAATAAGCCTGCCTACAGACATACTGATATATCTTTGAATAAGTGTATCCTCATCCAAGTGTTCGGCCATGAACCCCACTTCACGTACAGCATTGTTCATTCTTGCTATTAACCTTCTGTTGGCGGTTTTTGAAAACCGGATCTCCCCTGCTTCCCCCAGGTAATTTTCGATTACATCTTCGCGTATACCTTCCATGCGCAAAGCGGTGGCAATGGCATCGGTAATAAGCCCCTTTAGCCGAGAAAAATCCTTCGGTTTAGGCCTATAGATGACTACAGGATACCTTGCCACATTATTCATTAACACTACTACTTTTCTACGGTCGATTGTCGTAATGTTGGCGTGCCAAGCAGTTACACTATCTACAGAATAATCTTGATCACCTGGAGACAATAGTTCACCACTGGGAATCTTGATCCTACCTAGCAACGCCTTTGTGCATTGTATTAGCATCGGTATCCCCCCCACTGTAAAATTTGCAAGTGGCTTTGCAATAATGCTTTGCCTTGGGGCAGCACGTTTCAACTATTGCTGCCGCCAATGCCCTTGCTTACCCCCTAGTATACCTTATCCGGGCCGCAATGTAATAGTGGTTCAACTACCAACCCCCCACAAAGGCATAGGGACCAACAACAGGTCGGAGCCTGTCACCACATTAGGCTGGCCACAGCATCAAAAAAGCCTTGCCGAAACAGCAAAGCCAAATTGAGCACACATATTAGTACCGGCAGCAGAGCCATAACATCTGCTAATTTTTTATGAGCCAATGGCAGCGAAATGGCAGCGGAATCACTGTTTTTAAGAATTTATAGGGTTTTACCGGCTATAGGGAACCTGCGAAACCCCCATACTTATTGGCTTTGTAGTTGGTGGGCCATCGGCGATTCGAACGCCGGACTCCCTGATTAAAAGTCAGGTGCTCTGCCATCTGAGCTAATGGCCCACGTGACGCTAATATATAGTACAATATAATTTCTTAGCTGTCAACTGGGCCCGACCACCCATTATAATCTTTTCAGCAATGGAATCAAGCAGGTTAAGATCCCTCGCTCCGCTACGCTGCGCTCGGGATGACATTATAGGAGGGCTCGGGATGACATCATAGGGGGCTCGGGATGGCGTAAAAAGAAGGCCCGGGATTACATTATAGGAGCCCGGGATGGCGTAAAAAGAAGGTCCGGGATGACATAAATAGGGTAGCCGGGGATGATATGGAAAGCGCTTGGCTATTGGCTGTTGGCCATGGGCGGGGAAAAATGAATATTGGAGCCCGAGATCATTTGATTGGCAATCGACGTTTAGCAATTCGCTGTTTGGAGGCAGGATCACCCTTATGGATAAAGGCTAGGCCTGGTCTGGTTCTGGTTTATCTGTTGTCGGGACTACCTTCTTAGGACTGTCATCCTGAGGCGTTAGCCGAAGGATCTTGCCGGCTTGGAAATGGAGGCGTTTAAGATCCCTCGTTCCGCTACGCTGCGCTCGGGATGGGGTACTACGTCAATAAAAAGTACAACCGAAACATAAACAAGTCCCCTTTATCCCGTTTCCCCCAGCGCTTGTCTTAATTGAGCATAATAATAATCTTCATATTCCT
>DATERQ010000129.1:0-6004 GCA_035271345.1 bacterium
GAATTTACAGCGGCAGTAACGCAACCGGTGGCTGCCATGACCGCCGTGGGGAAAGCAAAGAGAGGTCATTTTGTCACTTCCGCCGGCGGCAACCCCGGCGATATTCTAGTCCTGACAAAAACCGCCGGCTATGAAGGGACAGCTATTTTAGCGGCTGATTTTGCCGCCGAGCTAAAGCCCTGTCTGGGCCTGGCCCAGCTTCAACGGGCCCAAGCCTTCATTGAAAGAGTGAGCATTGTGCCCGAAGCAAAGATCGCTGCCAACATGGCCACCGCTATGCATGATGTCACTGAAAGTGGCGTATTGGGGGCAGCATTTGAGCTGGCCCACGCCTCTGGCTGTGGCCTGGAGCTGTGGGCCGATGAGATTCCGGTGGCGCCGGAGACGGCCACCATTTGCCGATTTATGGACCTGGATCCGCTGGGGCTTATCGGCAGCGGCTCACTTCTTATCGCCACCTCCCAGCCGGATCAATTAATAGCAGCTCTTGCCGCGGCCGCTATCCCCGCCGCCGCCATCGGGGAGCTGTTGTCGGCCGGAAAGGGACAGTGGCTGAAAGAAAAGGGGCAGCGCTTACCATTGGTAGTCCCGCCCCAGGATGAACTTTACAAGGTACTATAAGTTTTCCCGGCCCAAAATAGCAAACAAGCGGAGCGGATTTAGAATCAATCCCCACCGCTTGTTTCTTTTTACCCAACCGGTTATTGATTACCTACACGGTTTTTGCTTCAACTCCCACTGTATAATCCTAAGCCCCAATACTTGGTTTCTCTTCCTTCATTTTTCCCAGCACCTTATTGGCTTCCAACACCAAAAAGATGGCCAAGATAAAGAGCAGAATGCCGGGAATGCCCAACACCATATTCCCCTTAGCCAAATTATCTTTAATCAGGAAGACCAAGGCCGTGAGTGTAGCCGCAAACATGAAGAACATGGGGTACATGGTGGGACGGCGGTCCTGATTCAAAGATGTCAGCCAAACCGAAGCGGTGAGCAGGGTTAAGGCGGCCAATAGCTGGTTGGCGCTGCCGAAGATGGGCCAAATGGCCGCCCAATTGCCGGATAACGCCAGCGCCCCGGCCAATACCACCGTAACGGTGGTACCGATATAACGGTTCGATAATGCTGGCGCCCGAGTTTCAAAAAACTCCTCCCAGGCATAGCGGCCCAACCGGGTTGCCGTGTCTAACGAGGTCAAGCAAAAAGCGTTTACGGCCAGGGCCCCAAAAGTAGTGCCAAAAGCTACCGGAATGCCGAAAAAGCTCATAAAGTGCCCTACCCCAGCGGCGAAAACCCCTGTCGGTCCACCCAGGTCAGCCAAGGCGGCAGTATAGCCATCTTTGCTGAGATAAGCCACCGTGGCCAAGGCGACTAAAGCCAGCAGCCCTTCAATAAGCATGGCGCCGTAACCGATGAGTTTGGCGTCTTTTTCACTGGCCAACTGTTTGGCCGTGGTGCCAGAAGAAACCAATGAGTGGAAACCGGAGATAGCACCGCAAGCAACGGTAACAAACAGCATCGGGAATAAGGGACCGGCTGCATTAAATGATACAAAGGCGGGAAATTCCAACGCCGGGCCACCGATAATAATTCCCACCAACGCACCGAGTAGACTGGCATAAAGTAAAAACGAGTTCAGATAGTCGCGCGGCTGTAGCAAAATCCATACCGGTATGATGGAAGCGATAAAGATATAAACTAAGCAAAAGAAAGTCCAAAACGTGTTTGAAGCAACGATAGGAAACTGGACCCCAAGCCAGACACAAAGGAACAGCAGGATAACGCCGACGGTGGTGGCAATGCCCAGCGGAACCTTATAGCGATTAATTGCTAATCCAAACGCCACCGCCAGTGCAATAAACAGCAGAGAAGTGGTAGCCACCGCTGGCACCGATACGAAAGTACCCACAACTAGAATAGTGAACACAGCCACTACTAGCACCAGGGTCAGATAAGAAAAGCAAAGGAAGAAAAACTGCCCTTTTTCGCCGATATGGGTCCGGACCACTTCCCCAATGGATTTAGCATCGTGGCGAACTGAGGCGATCAAGGCCACAAAGTCGTGGACGCCGCCGACAAAAATACTACCGATTACAATCCAGAGAAACACCGGCACCCAACCAAAAGCTGCCGCCGCAATGGGCCCGGTGATGGGACCGGCCCCGGCAATGCTGGCAAAGTGGTGTCCCAACAGCACCGGTGCCGGGCAAGGAACATAGTCCACCCCGTCATACATCGCCTCTGCCGGCGTTTTAACACTGGGATCAACAATTAAAACCTTTTCCGCTATATACTTACCATAAAAAACATAGCCGATAAATAATAGCACGCCTCCGATGAGGACCATTAAGGTAGTACTCATTTGTTTAGCCCCTCCTTATACCTTAAGGTCGTTGCCAATTAATAATCTTACCAGGCCTTGCTCTTCTTACTGCCCCCTTTCTTGCCGGCTGCGGTAGGCCTCCCGTACCGAACGCCCGGCCTTATTGCTATATACTTCATTAGCGGCAAGATCCACCGCCAGAAGCCTCAAATCACACCAGCCTTGCAGTAATAACTTGAAATTGCGGCTGTACCGAAACTGTTTTATTAGCGGACGCGCCTTTAAGACTACCCCTTCTGTAGCCACCAACACCCCGGTAACAATAGAGGACATATGTTCTTCACTGGGATCAACCAGCTCCGACATGGCAGCTTTTAGGTAGCGGCAAAACTCTTCCACTACTTCCGCTGAAATCCAGTCCACCCGCTTCATTAATACCGTTTCATGATTCTCGTAGGCGTACAGAGTAATCTTTTTCAGCAGAAAGAATTTCTCATTGCGCATATTGAAACGCGCCACCAAATCCATTGTTTTGCCGGCTATTCTTTCAGCCGGAAATAAATCATAGTTTGCTTCTAGCCGCTTGCTGATTGTTTTTAAGTACATAGCCCAAGAGGACATTTGCTGACACCTCTCTTAGTTACAATAATAACAAAACCGCCGCTCCCCGGCTACCGAATGGGGATCAGCGGTATAAATTGGTGGCTGAACGGTAAAAAGTGGCTGCTGACCGGTTCGGCTAGTTAAAGTACCAGCCCTAATTTGTGGCGCAGTATGGGTGCTTGCCGCCGGCTTACTGGTATTTCCGTTTTATCGCAATCTGCCATTACCAATAAGTAGCTGCCATGAAACCAGGGGATAATCTCCGTTACATGATCGATATTTACCAGATAGCCTTTATGGACGCGGAAAAACCGATTCCCCAACCGCCCTTCCAATTCCACCAATGTGCTTCGGACTTGGTATTCCTTGTTTTTCGTTTTGATGTATACTTCCTTATCGCGGCAATAAGCGGCACATATATCTGCTATCGGCATTAGGACAATACGGTCATTAATTTCAACCGGCACCCGGGCGGGCTTCTGCTCTTCCTTCATCCTTTTTAACAGGGCTTGGAGATTTCGATTTAGTTCCTTTTGTTTGAAACCAGTCCGAACAGACAACAGCCTATCCACCGCCTGGGCGACACGTTCCTCCTTGAACGGTTTTAAAATGTAGTCCACAGCGCTCACTTCAAAGGCTTGGAGAGCATACTGATCAAAAGCGGTGGCAAAAACAAATAAGGGCGGCTCCTCTTCAGCAGACAAAACGGCTTCGGCCACCCGAAACCCATCTTGCCCCGGCATCTTAATGTCCAAAAACACAGCCTCGGGACACAAAGTCCGGATGAGCCTGATGGCTTCCGATCCGCTGCTAGCATCCCCAATGACATTAACCTTGCCTGTTTTCTTTAACAAATATTTTAATTCCGACCGCGCTGGCGCCTCATCGTCCACCACTAACACCCTGAGATCAGCTAGCCGATAGCCCATGAACTTGCACCCCCAATGGGACAGCAAAGCTAACGGTGGTTCCTTCCCCGTAAGTGCTGGTGATGACCGGAGCGTGCTCGGGTCCGTAGACGTTTTTTAGTCTTTCGCTGACATTGGTAAGGCCAACCCCATTGGAACTTGTTCCTTTCCGGACTTGTTCCAAAGTTTTGGCATCCATACCGATACCAGTATCACAAATCGATAAATAAAGGTTTGTTCCCTTCCCGATTGCAGAAATAGAAATCTCTCCTCCTTCGGTTTTAGGGGCGATTCCATGTTTGACTGCATTTTCCACCAATGGCTCCAAGGTTAAACGCGGAAGTTTTACTTTCAAAAATTGTTCCGGCACCTGTTCCATTAACTGCAATTTTGGACCGAAGCGGGCCTGTTCCAAGGCTAGGTAAGCGCGCACATGTTCCAGCTCCTCCTTCAAGGAACAGAAATCACCGGCTTGGACTAAATTGCGGCGAAAATATGACGCTAACTCCAGTAGCAACGTACGCGCAGTGCTGGGTTCAGTCCGACAATAAGAAACGATGGTATTAATGGCGTTAAATAAGAAATGGGGGTTGATTTGGGCCTGTAGAGCCGTAAGCTCAGCCTGGGCTGCTAATTCAGCCTGCCGCGAGGCTTCGGCCAATTCCAGTTGGGTCGAAAACAGTTGTGACAGGCCCGACGCCACTTCGATATCCACCGGGGTAATGCCATTAGCCCGGGACCGATATAATTTGAGCGAGCCCTTGATGCGTTGTCGACAAAACAGCGGCACCACCACCCCTGATTCCAGCCGGCAATCGTTATCACTGCAGCCAATATGAGTCCTTGATTGGGCAACTTCCACCGTCCCTCGTTCCAACACCCGAGCCGTAGCCTCAGTTAGAAATGGATGGCCAGGCAGATGGTGGTCCGAGCCCACACCCACATGAGCCAACACAGTATCCTGATTAGTAATAGCCACCGCATCCAGATCCGTCAGCTTCATTATAATTCGGGCCGTAAAATTAGCCGAATCCTCGTTAAGGCCCCGTTTCAAGTGGGGCAGCGATAGCCTTGCTATCTCCAACACCTTTTGAGTTTGAGCAGCACTAATTCGGTTTTCCACTGCTTGAAGACTATCCAACATGGAAATAAAAATACCCACCCCGGCCCCATTCACCAACGTCATGGGTACTGCAATCACCAGCACCAGCTCCAGCGCTGCTTCGAATGGTTTAGCAAAGGTGAGCAGAATTACCATCTGTAACAGCTCAGCCATCAATCCCGTGGCTAAGCCCACTTCCCAGTCCACCTTTTGCACTCGCCGTGCCACCAACCCACCCAGCAATCCTTCCACAGCGGTGGACAAACCGCAGGCAAAACCAGTAAAACCACCCAAAGACCATCTATGTAAACCAGCAATAGCCCCGGCCCCGAGCCCAACCCAAGGGCCGCCAATGAGCCCAGCCACCACAGCCCCAATAGCGCGTGAATTAGCAATGGCTCCTTTCACTTCTATGCCCCAATAGGTGCCTAGTAGCGTAAACAGGCCAAAAACAATTGTCAATAGCACCTTATCACGGCCGCTGGCCATCTTACTCAATGTACGTCTAAACATCGGAATCCGGCTAAAGATAAAGGCACTGGTGGCAATCACACACATTCTCAAGGCCAATTCCATAAATAAAGTGGTCACTTCCCATCTCCCCTCGCCTTATTTTAGCCCCACACAAGGCACATCACCCAACCGCTTGCGATAGGCCCCCTTCTATCTTTATTATACTACAACAACGGGAGACTTTCCTGTATTATTGTCTTGCCAAGCCCTCCTTAATAGCGTCGCCTGAGACCTCTTCCTCTTGTTATGCTGAGCCTCCTTTTCTAAGTCACCCTGAGCATAACGAAGTGGAGTAATGGATTAAAACACTAGGGGCCGCTTTTTTGTCATGCTGAGCACAGCGAAGCATCTTACCGGCGTTGAAGCCAAGGGGCCAAAGATCCCTCGCTACGCTCGGGATGACAAGGAAGAAGGCTGGGGATGGCAAGAAAACAGGCTCGGGGCGACAAGTAAGAAAGTAGGCCGGGGACGGCAAGGAAGAAGGCAGGTAGCTGGCGACGAGAAAGCAGGCTTGGGATGTCATGGTTAGCCGTAAGCTTTTGGCGATGAGCTGTT
>DATERQ010000130.1:0-2803 GCA_035271345.1 bacterium
ATGGCCACCGCTTTTTTTAAGATATCTCTTTCCTCGGTTACAATGGCCAATTCACGCTTTAACCGAAGATTTTCCTCTTCTTCAGGTGTCAGTCTTTGAACCCCATGACCAGGAAAAGCCCGTTCGTCGAGCCGTTTCAGCTCTGCACGCCACCTGGTTAGCAAATTACGGTTAATACCTAAATCATCTGCCACCTCTTTTACAGTCTTACCTGGGTTATAGCTTAATGCTACTGCCTCCCGCTTAAATTCCTCCGTATATCTCCTCCTGGTTTCACCCACAACAATCTGCACCTCCTGAGATAATTATAGTATCTTATCTCAGTGTCCAGCAAACCGGGGGAGGGGCAGTAGCGCTTACTGAGGTAAGCGTACAATAGCCCCCACCTAACGGAAGGCCCCTCTTTATGCCATACTCTATCATAGAGCAGGTTAAGGAGGGTTTTCAATGAGCAAAAACAATCGTGAAGCCAACAGCGCAGTCTGGGCGGAGAGAGTTGTTGAGTTTAATCGTTCCGGGCTGAGCGTGCCGAAATGGTGTGCTGACCACGGCGTCAAGGTTCATCAACTCAGGTACTGGCTGAAAAAATTTACAACACTGGCACCAGCCCAAACAGCCGCCCAGTGGCTGCCCCTGGAATTTTACGATCCGGAACCCGCGCTGGCAGTTAGAATGGGACCGGCGGTGATCGAAGTGCGAAATGGCTTCGACCCGCAGCTGCTTATCGCAGTCGTAAGAACCCTAAGTGCCCTATGATCTTTGAAAACAACAATAATCAAGTTTACCTGGCTTGCGGGCCCACTGATTTGCGAAAGTCGATTGACGGATTGGCCGTCCTGGTCAGGGAAGGTTTCAACCTTGACCCCTTTTCTTCCTGCCTATTTGTCTTCTGCAACCGCAAACGGGACAAATTAAAAATCCTTAAATGGGACCACAATGGATTCTGGCTGTTTTACAGACGTCTGGAAAGAGGCAAATTCCAGTGGCCGGACAAAAAAAGAACGGAAATGGCCCCGGTAAGCAGGCGGGAATTAAACTGGCTTCTAGACGGTTTATCGCTCAAACAGCATTTTGCCCACCCTGAAGTTAGGGCTAGAACTGTGCTGTAAAACGTAGAAAAAAGCCTTAAAATAAAGGGTTTTCGGCCTTTTTGGCGAAGCAATAAACCATGGAAAACAGTGCTCAAATGATCCAGGAACTGCAAAACAGATGTGCCCTTCAAGAACAACAAATCGCTGAGTTGATGGCTAAGGTATCATGGTATGAAGAGCAATTCCGCCTCAGCCAGAAACACCGCTTCGGCCGCTTAAGCGAGCAATCGGATCAATATCAACTCCAGATCTTTAACGAAGCTGAGGCTGCAGCCAAGCCCTCAGAACCCGAGCCGGACATGGAGGAGATCACTTACCGGCGCCGGAAACAGAAGGGCAAGCGCGACGCGCAGCTAAAAGATCTGCCGGAAGAAATAAAAGAATACCGCCTGCCGGCTGACGAACAAATATGTCCCTGCTGCGGCGATGCATTACATGAAATGAGCACTGAAACCAAGCAGGAGATTAAAATCATTCCGGCCCAGGCTGTTGTAGTCAAGCACGTCAGCTATGTTTACGCCTGCCGCCGCTGTGAGCGGGAAGGAATTAATACCCCGATCATCACCGCTCCCATGCCGAAGCCGCCTCTGCCGGGTAGTTTGGCCTCACCTTCAGCCATTGCTCACGTAATGACCGGTAAATATGTTGACGGGTTACCCCTTTACCGCCAGGAAAAAAGCCTTTCCCGATTGGGCATTGCGCTTTCCCGCCAGACCATGGCCAACTGGATGATCAAGTCCTCTGAGCTCTGGCTAGAGCCCCTTTATGATCGGCTGCATGAGTTTTTGTTAAAGCGCGATATCCTACATTCCGATGAAACAACCCTGCAAGTATTGCGAGAAGAAGACCGGGAGGCGACTAGTAAATCATACATGTGGCTTTACCGCACTGGTAGGGAAGAACCGGCCATTGTCCTTTACGACTACCAGACCACCCGGGCCAACAAACATCCCTTACGCTTCCTCTCAGGGTTCAAGGGGTACTTGCATGTTGACGGCTACGCCGGCTACAATGGTTTGCCCGATATTACCCTGGTCGGCTGCTGGGCGCATGCCCGGCGCCAGTTCGATGAGGCCCTAAAGGCGTTGCCGAAAGACAAACAAGATGCTGATGTAGCTGCCAGACATGGCCTTGAGTTCTGTAACCGCCTTTTTGCCCTGGAGAGAGAGCTAAAAAGAGTTTCCGACGAAGAACGTTACAGGGAAAGGTTAAAACGCGGCCGACCGCTTATCGATGAATTCAAAGCCTGGCTCGATTATCAAAGACCGCGGGTGCTGCCGAAAAGCGCTTTCGGACAGGCCATTGGCTATTGCCTGAATCAGTGGAGTAAGCTTTTGGCATACCTTACAGACGGTCGCCTGGAACTCGACAATAACCGTGCTGAGCGCTCAATCAAGCCTTTTGTCATCGGTCGAAAAGGATGGTTGTTCTCGAATACACCACGTGGCGCAAAGGCCAGTGCTACGATCTACAGCATTGTCGAAACGGCTAAAGAGAATTGCGATTGTCAAGAAAAATGTGATCCACTCGCCAGGATATATTTGATCCACCAACGCCAGGAAAAAAGTGACCCACTTTAGGAAAAACGCTGGATAAAATGTGATCCACCTCCAGCCCTGCCCCCTAGGGGGCAGGGGGTTACCAATATATGCTAAACAGTTCTTGGCCTCGGTCTAATTTCACCTGAAATACCCTTCACGAATCAATCTTTT
>DATERQ010000131.1:0-6089 GCA_035271345.1 bacterium
TGGGGGTGTTGCCGCCGGGAGACGTCCGCGATTGCCTCGTGGCGTTGGCTGACACAGAGCCTCTGATGGAACAGCTCTTTCGCTACCGATTCCCCCCAGGCACAACTTTGTCTGGCCATAGTTTTGGCAATTTATTTCTGGCCAGCATGTGCGCCGTGGCTGGCGACCTTAACAAAGCAATCAAAGCCACTAGTCGGATCCTTAAGGTTCGAGGGCAGGTGTTGCCGTCTACCTTGGTTGATACGAATTTGGTTGCTCAGTATGCTGATGGAACCGAGGCCAAGGGAGAAACTAAAATAGCCTGTTCCAAGATGCCGATACAGCGGTTGAGTCTTGAGCCATCGGATTGCCCACCGGTTCCCGAAACTTTAGTGGCCATCCGGGAAGCAGATCTTATTATTTTAGGCCCGGGGAGTCTATATACAAGTGTATTGCCTAATGTATTGGTTACAGGGATTCCAACGGCATTAGCCACTAGCGGGGCGGTAAAAGTATATGTGGTAAACGTAATGACTGAGCCTGGGGAAACCGATGGCTATACCGCCGCCGACCATGTCCGGGCTTTAATAAACCATGGCGGACCGGCCATTGTTGACTGGGTTCTTGTTAACACTCGTTTTCCCACCGGCGGGACCTTGATGCGATATCGGGAAGAGGGGGCTTGGCCCACAGCCCTGGACCAACGGGAGCTGCAGACTTTGGGCCTGAAGGTTAAAGAAGCGCCCCTATTGTCCATTAATGATATGGCCCGACACGAGCCGGATAAATTAGCACAAGCGGTGCTATCATTAGTAATTTGATAGGTGTGGGTAGAAGTGATGTACAAGACCTTTTCTGTTAGAGTAAAAGATGAGCTGGCCCGGCTTAAACCAGGAGGCTTGTGTTGTTTGCAGGCTGAGCTCCTTGCTTTTCTTCGCGCCGGAGCTGTTTTGGAAGCAGGACAAAAAGGCATAGAGGTAACCGCAACCGTTGAAAATCCTTCTGTAGCCCGGCGTGTTTTTCTACTGTTGAAGCAAACATCTAGTTTAAGGGTTAACATAATACGAGAACCGCGGCGGGTTCAACACCACAATCTATATTCTGTGCGCCTGCCAACCCAGCCGGGGTTAAAAGAGTTTTTGGTACAACTAAAATTTTTGGGAAGTGGTATTTGCCATAATAAGGGGGTAAGCCCTGCGCAAGATTGCTGCCGCCGTAGTTACCTACGCGGATTCTTTTTCGGTTCCGGCTCGGTCAGCAATCCAGAGAGGTCCTATCATTTGGAGTTGGTAACGGGAAATCAGCAAAGTGCATCGAACTTGATTGGTCGGCTGGCAGCTTTTGGTTTATGGGCCCGGTCAGTGGAACGCAAGGGACGCCAAGTGGTATATTTGAAAGACGGGGATGATATTGCCGGCTTTCTAACCTTAATCGGTGCCGTTGCTAGCCGGTTAGAATTGGAAAATATTCGGGTAGTAAAAGGGGTGCGTAATACCGTAAACAGACTGGTAAATTGTGAAACGGCTAATCTTAACAAAACTGTGGAAGCAGCTTACCGGCAGGTGGCGGCCATTCGCCGCTTGGTGGAAGATGTTGGTTTGGATAATTTACCTCGGCCTTTGCGGGAGGTGGCGTGGCTGCGCCTAGAATATCCAGAGGCAACACTGAAAGAACTTGGTCAACGGCTGGATCCCCCGTTAGGAAAATCCGGTATCAACCATCGATTGCGACGGCTGGAACAAATGGCTGTCTGCTGTGGCAAGGATCCAAAAGAAGGTTATTTGGGGTTGGATGGCGAAATTTATAGCTGTAGATGATGTGAATTTGTTGCCTTGTGTTTGCTCGTACTGGTGGCGGTAAGTGATCCTACAACAGGCTAATTATGGGAGAGGGGTACAAAAGGACATGAGTATGGCACATGGCCTTGCTCTGAAGCAGACCCAAACTCAAAAGCTGGTAATGACCCAAGAATTGCGCCAGGCTATTGCTATTCTGCAAATGCCGTCCCATGAATTATTGCAACATGTTCAGAAGCAAGTGGAAGAGAACCCCTTGTTGGAGCTGGAAGAAGATAACTCTCGGGCGGAATTGCCACAATCGGAGGAAACAGAGCCGGACTGGGCAGAATACTTTCGCGATTGCGGTGATTTGGGCTTTCCCCCCCAATCTACCGTCCGCCGGAAGGGACCATCATGGGCTGATTTTATTGGCCACCAACATACCTTAGCTGAGAGTTTGTCAGCCCAATGGGGATTAGAAGCCCAAACCCCGCAAGAGAAACAAATCGGCGAGTTTATTATTGGCTGCCTGGATGAATATGGCTATTTACATTGTAGTATATCTGAAATTGCCAGCCGGCTGGGACAGCCATCGACGGTAGTTTTGCGGATCCTTAGGGCCATACAACGGCTGGAACCGATCGGGGCGGGGGCGAGGAATCTGGAAGAGTGCTTGTTGATACAGGCTGAGTCCTTAGGGCTACTCACACCTGAAATAAGGCAAGTAATTCTCCATTATTTACCCGATTTAGCCCAAGGCCGGTTTGGGCGGATAGCCCAAGGGCTTGGCCTTACAATGCCACAAGTGCAGTCTATTCGCGACCTTATCCGCACCTTAGATCCGAAGCCGGGCCGCCAGTTTGATGATGGGTGCGGAGTCCATTATATTACCCCTGATGTGGTCGTGCATAGACTAAACGATGATTATGTGATCTTGGTAAACGATGCCATTGGAAACCGGCTACACGTGGGTAACCATTATCGGCGTATCCTTACTGACCCCAAAAATGTAGATGAACAAGCCAAACAGTATGTAGAAGCGAAACTTAATTCGGCTTTATGGCTAATCCGCAGTATAGAACAGCGGCGGCTGACTATTTATCGGATTGTGGAAAAACTTCTTAAGCTACAACGCCCATTTTTTGATCATGGGGTCCGTTACTTGCACCCACTGACCTTGCGGGAAGTGGCAACACAAATAGATGTGCACGAATCTACTGTCAGTCGGGCCACGGCCCGTAAACATATTGAGACGCCCCATGGTGTTTTCCCGTTGAGGATACTATTTGACAGTGGAGTGGAAAGTGCAAATGGAAAAGGAGCGGCGGCTGAATCAGTAAAGCGGCTGTTGGCGGATTTAATAGCCCAAGAAGATCCCTACAATCCTTACAGCGATCAACAATTGTCGGACTTATTGGGTGGAAAAGGCATTAACCTATCTCGTCGGACCGTGGCGAAATATCGACATGATGTCAATATCCCCTCTTCAGGTTGCCGGCGCCGTTATGAACAGGCGAACGGTTAGGCTATGTTCTTCTAACGGGAGAATTATGCATGAGGGATAGGGGGAGGATTTTTTTATTGTCATTTGTCGAACAAATACTTCAAACGGAGGATGGCTTCGACCCTCCAGCAGGAATGCCAGGCAGGCAATGTCAGGACTGCAGCAACGTTTAGTGTCCGAGCTGATAGTGGTACTTAGCCGGAGGCATACTATTCTTTGAACCACCTTCTTACTTATGCTCATAGGGCGCTGAGCGTTGGCTTTGCAGATAGACACTGCCGAGCAGGTTGCGCTCTAAGGTGGGATATGTGGGGAGCAAGGCTTTTTTGCTGCTGGTGGCTTGGGTATGGTGCCCACTTAGGGGAAGTTATCCAGGATGATGGCGACAAGGTAGTGGATCTAATTATAGAAAGGAAGGATATATCGATGACTATCAGGGTGGCGATCAATGGTTTTGGCCGAATTGGGAGACTGTTTTTGCGGGCAGCATTATCCAACTCCAACCTAGAAGTAGTGGCTATAAACGGAGTGCGTGATAATTTCATGTCAGCCCACTTACTTAAGTATGATTCCTTGTACGGCATTTTGAACCACGATGTGGGAGTGAACGATGACGGTATTCAAGTTGATGGTAGTGCCATTCGTACTTTTAACATCCGCGATTCCTTCGAATTTCCTTGGGCGGAAGTAGATGCCGATGTAATCCTAGAATCCACTGGACGATTGCGCGAACGGGGGAAATTGGAGCATCATCTTGCTTCTGGAGCTAAAAAAGTGGTTGTTTCCTCCCCGGCCAAAGGCGAAGATCTCACTGTGGTAATGGGGGTAAACGAAAAAGATTATAACCCAGCGGCACACGATATTATCTCAAACGCGTCATGCACTACCAACTGCCTGGCTCCGGTGGCTAAAGTTGTGCACGAAAGTTTTGGAATTGTTAAGGGATTAATGGTGACCGTGCATTCTTACACCCTGGATCAAAAAATTCTAGATGCCAACCATAAGGATCTACGTCGGGCTCGAGCAGCAGCTTACTCCATTGTTCCTACCACCACCGGTGCTGCCAAGGCAGTGGCGTTGGTGTTACCTGAACTCAAAGGAAAGCTTAACGGTTATGCCTTACGCGTACCTACACCTACAGTTTCCATCGTCGACCTCACCTTGGAACTGAGGCAAGAGGCAACAGCGGAAGAGATCAACCAGGCTTTCAAGACCGCTGAAGCGGGGGAGATGAAGGGAATTCTAGCTTGCACGAACGAGCCTTTGGTGTCGGCCGATTTCCGCGGCAACTCCATATCGGCAATTGTCGACGGTGAATTAACACAAGCCATAGGCAATATGGCCAAAATAGTTGCCTGGTACGATAACGAGTGGGGATATAGCTGCCGGTGCGTAGATTTAGTGGCTTATATTGGCAAACTAGGGTACTGATCTCGGAACTAATTATGCTTGATCTAAAAAAGGGGTCTGATTTGGTTTGACCCCTAGCTGTGAAAGGAGGACCGGGATACTGATGGCTAAGAAGACGCTGTCCGATGTTCAAGTAAGGGGTCGGAAAGTGCTTGTACGTGTTGATTTCAATGTCCCCTTAAAGGATGGTCAAGTGAAAGATGATACCCGCATTCGGGCCGCTCTGCCCACAATACGGTATCTAAAAGAAGCCGGTGCCAAGACCATCCTTATCTCCCACTTAGGCCGACCGAAAGGCACAATTGTGTCTGAGCTGCGCCTGGATCCCGTGGCCCAACGGCTATCCCAACTGTTACAAAGCCCAGTGACCAAGATCGACGTTTCCATTGGCCCTAAGGCACAACAAGCTGTTGCAGCTTTAAGGGAAGGCCAGGTTCTGCTGCTGGAAAATATCCGTTTTTATCCCGGCGAAGAAAACAACGATCCCGAGTTGGCACAAGAGCTGGCCCAACTGGCGGATATTTATGTCAACGACGCTTTTGGTACGGCTCATCGGGCCCATTGCTCCACCGCGGGAGTAGCAGCTTTACTTCCGGCAGTGGCCGGCTTTTTAATGGAAAAAGAACTAAAAATGTTAGGGGATGTTCTATTTAATCCAAAGCGGCCGTTTGTTGCCATTTTGGGCGGGGCCAAAGTATCGGATAAGATCATGGTACTGCAAAACCTACTTAAGAAGGTAGATTCCCTTATTATAGGTGGCGGGATGGCATTCACGTTTCTGGCGGCCCAAGGGTTGCAGGTAGGGCGTTCGCTGCTGGAGCAAGATCGCATTTCGGTGGCAAGACAAATAATGGCCGAGGCTAAAAAGCGGGGTTTAGATTTGCTGTTACCAGTGGATGTAATGGTGGCACCGAAAGCGGCTGATACTGTTCCTACGAAGATAGTTCCTGCCAATGAGATCCCTGCCGATTACATGGGATTGGATATTGGCCCCAAAACAGTGCAAAAATATGCGAAAACCATATCCCAGGCTAAAACTATTTTGTTTAACGGGCCCATGGGCGTATTTGAACTTGAACCTTTTGCCCATGGTACTCAAGCTATAGCCCAGGCGGTGGCTAATTCCGGTGCCGTTAGCGTGGTGGGCGGCGGTGATTCGGCCGCCGCCATGAAGAAATTTGGCCTTAGTACTCGGCTAACCCATATTTCCACCGGCGGCGGTGCCTCATTACAATATTTAGAAGGGCGGGAATTACCAGGGGTCGCGGTTTTAGAAAACAGATAGAAGGTGAGGTAAATGCGAACTCCTATCGTTGCAGGCAATTGGAAAATGAATAAAACCGTGGCGGAGGCCACGAAGTTGGTGCAGGAGCTGATACCCCTGGTGGTTGAAACCAGAGGTGTGGAGATAGTTGTAT
>DATERQ010000132.1:0-4339 GCA_035271345.1 bacterium
TCCATGCCATCTGGGCGCGGAGTAATGTGCTAGCACCTTCCTCTTGCCACTCTGTGTATAATCTCTACTTTAAACATGGATATAGTTTTATTGTATAATATTGGCCCAAATCATTCGAAATTCCCTTCTCTGCATTGTAACACAGCTACCCCGTCAAAATCTGACGGGGTAGCTAAATAATTTCATCTTTTATGATGTTTTGGGGATTTTTCTTGTTGGCTATAAGTTTAAATCTATTCTAATGCAGGCTTTTGTTCTCCGGTCAATTCTTGGAGCTTGTTTTCCCAGTAGGCATACTGTTGCTCCATTTGGGTGAGGATTTTGCGGTCAGCCGGGGTGAAAAAACCGCTTTGTGCCCGTTGATGGGCTTGGTCCAGGTATTTCTTATACACCTTGAGGCTATGGATAAAAAGTTCCCGGGCATAAAGGCCACGTTCTTGTTCATGAGGCCAAGGCGAATGGTGCCAATCGCGGACAGCAGCTTTTAATAAATCAAACAGTTTATCTCCATCTCGATACAGGTTGATGTAAATATCCAGGCTGGACAAGCTCATGAGCATAGCCCCCTTAATTGAAGTTAAGGCTTCCTGATTTAAATCCGGTTCGGATCGGTAAGGTCTGTTCGGCAAAAAATGTTGGTTCAAGGCCGATGGATCAGGTGGGAAGCGGCGGTGGAAAAGCTGTATATGCAGCCGCCAAGGCAGTGGCCTCTTCGGCGATTTCTGCTCTGAGATGGGCCGGTTTAATCACTTGGGCCCTGGATCCATAGCTCAGTACCCACCGTTTTACTTCCCCTAGGCCGCTTAGTACTGCTTTGAACAGGATGGAACCGTCTTCTTGAGCTACCAGCTCCTGTGTTGGATGCCAGACTCGCTCTTTTACAAAGCGGGCGCTGTGGGCATCGAACCAGATAACAACCTGGTCCGGTTTTAGTCCTCGTTCGATCCCTAAACTGTAGCGGAGATAATCGTCCAAGGAAAATTCAGGCTGTCTTTGAAAGTGTCTTTTGGTAACATCCAGCTTCCTGATTCGGTCTAGGGCAAAGGTTCGCACTTCCTGCCGGTTGTGGCAATAACCGATCAGGTACCAAGCCCCCTTGTAGCAGCGAAGATGATAGGGATCTATTTTCCGGGTGCTAATAGCATCGCGGCTGGCAGTATAATAGGTAACATTGACGGTTTTTTTGTTTTTCAGGCAACGGGCAATCTGTTGAAAAGCTAAAGCTACTTGGCACTCTTGACCCCGAACTGGTTTGACATCGAAAGATAAAAAATCATCCAGATGGGCAAAATCTATCTCTACTTGATCCGGTAAGAAGGTTCTAATTTTGGTGAAAGCTTTGATGAGGTCGTTTTCAAAGCTTGTGCCTTGGTATTGGGATAATAACTTTTGGCCAAGATACAAGGTTATTAGCTCGCCATCAGTAAGTTTGACCGGCGGCAAAGCGAAATCCGATTGAGTATAATAGTAGCCTCGCCGTTTGGCATCGTATTTTAACGGAGCCCCTAAAGAATCGCGTAAAAACTCAATATCACGCTCAATGGTACGGGTGCTCACTTCTAGCCAGCGGCTTAGTTTTGGTACATTGGGGTATTCCCACTGACGAACGAGGCAGTCTATTCGATGGATACGATAAAAACTGTGCCGCTCCAGGCCCAGGGCCAAGCCTCGTGTCATAATGCGGTCCTCCTTGTGTATCTGCTGTCGGCCAAGTCTGCCTATTATATAAATTCTACATTACACGTTCACTTCCTGCCTGGCCTAAGGCAGGAAACTTTGGACTAAATCGCGAACTTTATAGCGAGGTGAGACCAGCCATGCCACACCACAAGAATGAAGTCTTGGCCTTAGATATTGGTACACGCACTATTATGGGTGTTGTGCTAGAAAAAACAGATGGTACCAACTTTCGAGTTCGGGCTACAGAACACCATGAACACCACGACCGCGTTATGTATGAAGGGCAGGTCCATGATGTCGCTGCAGTGGCAAAAAGTGTTGCTAAGGTGAAAGCGGCTTTGGAACAACGCCGCCAAACCACCTTTGACTGTGCCGCCGTGGCTGCTGCAGGGCGCAGCCTTCACATGTCCAGAGGACAGGCCCACCGGCGCCGCATTGGATTATCGGCGGTAACTAAAGCTGAGATTGAGGCTCTGGAACTGGAAGCATTGCGCTCCGCCCAAACCCAGTTGGTGGCTGAACAGGGCGCTACTGCTGCCGCGGGCTTTTTTTGTGTCGGCTACAGTGTTAGCCACTATTTATTGGACGGCGAACCCATCTCCCAGTTGTTGGGGCAGGTTGGCTCGCGAATTGGGGGCGAGCTCATTGCTACCTTTTTGCCCCGGGTAGTGGTAAACGCCTTATTTAGTGTGTTGAAACGCGCCGGTTTGGAACCGGCCAGTTTGACTTTGGAACCCATTGCGGCCCTGGAAGTCTCTGTTCCTCATGGCATGCGCCAACTTAATTTGGCTTTGCTTGATATTGGCGCCGGCACGGCGGATATTGCTTTGGTGCGTAAGAACCGTGTTTTTGCTTACGGTATGGCCCCTTTGGCCGGCGATAAAATAACCGACGCCCTGTGCCAGGAATACTTGCTCGATTTCAACACGGCCGAAGCGGTAAAGAAGATGTTGTCCCGGCAAAAAGAAGTGGTCTTTACCGATATTTTAGGAAATGAACAGCATCTGCCAGCAACACACCTTATAACCGGTTTGCAACCGCTGGTTATGGAAATGGCTACTGGAATCGCCAGCCAAGTCTTGTCCTTAAACGAAGGCTCGCCCGATGCGGTTCTCATGGTGGGCGGCGGTAGCCTGACGCCGGGTTTACCCCAGGCTTTGGCTGAAGCCCTCGGTCTGCCCCAATCACGGGTTGGAATCCGTAGCAGAGAAATGATTGACCATATTATCGGTCATCCTAAAACTTTGTCCGGCCCCCAGGCTATCACCCCGCTGGGGATTGCTGTTACTGCCTTTGGCGAAGGCCCGCTTCACTTTATCGATGTTACCGTAAACGAACAACCTGTCCCCCTCTGGCAGGGGGCTGGTCAGACCGTCGCCGATGCTTTGCTGGCCGCAGGGGGCAACTGGACCCATTTATTTGGGCGTCCGGGCTTAGCCGTGACGGCTGAGGTAAATGGTAAGCTGCAGGTTATCCCAGGTGGTCACGGGCACGCCCCCATTCTGTTGGTGAACAATAAGGCTTCCTCTTTGGATGCGAAGTTGAAGCCAGGCGATCGAATTGAGTTTACACCCGGCACTAATGGGCAGCCGGCGCGCGCTACCGTGCGTGATCTTATCGCTAATAGCCCAACAATAATTGTTAACGGTGAGGAACATCCCTACCCAGCCAAAATTCATATCGACGGTAAAATAGGTGGATTCGATTCACCGGTTCGGGATCGAGCCCAAATCACCATTGACTGGAAACGACCCTTAATAGAGGTGCTAACGGCCCTAGGGGTTGATCCCAGCCAGGTTAAGAAGCAGAAAATTCCTTTTCGTTTGGACGGGCAGCAGCGTCTCTTCACCTACTACCCGTGCGAGTTTCGCCTGAATGGGAAAGCTGCTGTTGAAACCGATTTTATTCAGCCCGGCGATGAACTTGAATACTCGTTCAAACCACCAAAGCCGTCCATCGGCTTCGCTATCGCAGAACATATAAAGCTAAGGGGGCCGTTTAAAGTAATGGTAAATGAAGAGGAAGTGGAATTTCCAGCCAGCCACACCAAAGTATTGGTAAACGGAATGCCGGCTCGACTAAAGGACCTATTACGCCCCGATGTGGATATTACTATTATGCCGGGGCAGATGAAATATATTGTCAGTGACTTGTTTGCTTTAATCGATGTTAAAGAAAATGCCAGACCAGGGTCCAGGTTAGATATGATCGTTAACGGCCAAGCGGCAACTTTCACCACCCCTTTAAATTCCGGTGACGAAGTCTGCTTAGTCTGGAATAAACAACTGCGAGGCGGCGATAGATAAATGCCAATTGATAAGAATCAGCTAATGTCCATTTTGCCGCAAGAAAAACCAGCTATTATAAACGATAATATGTTTGCCAAGTCAGCAGTGCTGGTCCCATTGATTAAATCTAACGCTGGCCTATGGAAGGTATTATTCCAAGTGCGGTCTTCTCGTCTGCAGCGCCAGCCGGGAGAAATCTGTTTTCCCGGCGGCATTTTGGATGGTCCTCAAGAAACACCACGGCAAGCAGCTCGCCGCGAGACCAATGAAGAGCTGGGTATAAGACCCGAGGATATCTATATCTGGGGCCAATTGGGGCTTATTATTTCACTTTTTAACATGCTGGTCTATTCTTACGTCGGCCAAATCCC
>DATERQ010000133.1:0-6341 GCA_035271345.1 bacterium
GATGATGCCGCCGTGGATGGCGAGCCCGCCTTCCCAAAGCTTGGGGATTTCCGGCAAGTGATGGCGATAGTAACCCCAGTTAAAGATTACATAATAAATTCGGGTACCGAGCACACCAAGGGGGGCTCCGATCAGAATTAAATTAAGGAAAATATCTTCATCGATTCCCTGACGTTGGGCCTCATCCAAGGCTAATTTGGTACCGATAAGCATGGAGGAGGCGATTAAAATGCCGTACCAACGCACGGCGATGGGGCCGATTTCGAACGCAATATCGCTGGGCAATTTATCGTCACCGACCTTTCTAACGGCGATTTAGTTGCGAGTAATAAAATATGCCCACCGGGGGCTGCGCCGGTGCTTGTCCCTGGGTACAGCCAATATGATCCAAAAGTCCTACCAAGCCTTGGGTGAGCTGTAAGGTTGGGACGGTTGCCAGGGGAACCCATTGAACTTCTTTTGCATCGGAGGAACACTCCAGCCGACCTCGAATAGAATTTACCCAGAAATCCACCAGCGTATAATGGAACATTATTTGTTGTTGGTCATCGTGAACAATAGAGTCCAGAACGGCAATGGGCGGTCCCACTTCGGTATCAAGGTTGCATTCTTCTTTAACCTCCCGGCTAACAGCCTCAGCCAGCGTTTCCCCCAGTTCCACTGTCCCCCCGGGGACGCTCCAGCACCCTTGCGCTGGCGGCCGCCCGCGTTTGATGAGGAGAATGTGGTGATCGCGGATGATAACTGCGCCTACTCCCACCAGGGGTCGGGTGGGATAATATCGCTTCATAAAGATCCCCTCTTTCTTGGCTTACTTGACTATTATACCCCGCCTGGGGTGATCTGGGTAGCCCAAGACCGGTTCCCCAGCATCGTGGGGGCCGGGAGAGGATGAAATTGGCTGCCGTCTATGGTATACTTTAGTTTGTGGTCGGCCTGTTAGAGAGACAGTAGAGGCATACGGGAGGGATAATGGTGGAAAAAATACGGGTACGATTCGCCCCCAGCCCCACTGGGCATTTACATGTGGGTGGGGCTCGCACCGCACTGTTCAATTGGCTTTTAGCCCGCCATACCGGCGGAACTTTTGTACTTAGAATCGAAGATACAGATACTGAGCGGTCGACGCAAGCATCAGTGGATCAAATTTTATCTTCACTTAAGTGGCTGGGGCTAAACTGGGATGAAGGCCCTGAAATTGGGGGGGAATATGGCCCCTATTTTCAATCGCAACGGCTTCACCTTTACGAGGAAAAAGCCCAGGAACTCCTTGAAAAAGGAATGGCTTATCTTTGCTATTGTACACCGGAGGAGTTGGAAGCTGAACGGGAACAAGCCCGCCAGGCAGGTAAAGCCCCAGGTTACAGTGGGCGTTGTCGTGATTTAAGCGAGAAGGATCGCATTCGGTTGGCAGCGGAAGGACGGCAGCCGGTGGTAAGGCTTAGGGTGCCGGAGGAAGGCGAAACCGTGGTGGAAGATCTGATCCGCAGCCGGGTGGTATTTAAGAATAGCATACTGGATGATTTTGTTGTTCTCAAGTCCAATGGCATGCCCACCTATAATTATGCCTGTGTAGTGGATGACCATGCCATGAGGCTTAACGTTATTATAAGGGCGGAAGAACATTTGTCCAATACACCGCGCCAGATATTGTTGTATAAGGCTTTAGGTTACAATTTACCCCAGTTTGCCCATGTGCCGATGATTTTGGCTCCAGACCGATCAAAGCTGAGTAAGCGCCATGGGGCTACCTCAGTGGAGGAGTTTCGTGACCAAGGTTATCTCAGCCAGGCTTTAATAAATTACCTGGCCTTGTTGGGCTGGTCGCCGGAAAGCACTGATGAAATTATGCCCATTGAGCGAGTGGCGCGGGAATTTACCCTGGAGAGAGTAGCGAAGACGGCGGCAGTCTATGATGTGAAGAAGCTTACCTGGATTAATGGGCATTATATTAGGGAACTTCCACTGGGGCAGGTAGTGACAGAAGTATTGCCGCTGATGCAAAAACAGGGCTATATTGAGCTTCCGGCAGCGGAGAGTCAGATGGAGTATTTGACCAAAGCAGTGGAACTTACACGGGACCGGGCCAAAACCCTGGAAGAATTGGTGGACGTGGTGAGTTATTTCTTTGCCGATGATTTACAATACGAAGAGAAGGGCACCCGAAAGCATTTTTCTGGTGACGGGGCCGCCGATATTCTGAAACAGGCTAAAAATATTGTTACATCGGTTCCCTTTTTCGATCACCAAGCGCTGGAAGAAGGCTATCGGGCCAAGGCCCAGGAGTTGGGGCTTAAGCCGGCTAAACTTATTCATCCGACCCGGCTGGCGCTCAGCGGCCGCACCATTGGCCCTGGTTTGTTTGAGCTGATGGAACTACTTGGGCGGCAGCAATGCCTGGTCCGGCTGGAACGGGCGCTGCATTTTGTTCTGGAAGGACTGCCCAATGACTTTTAGCATCATTGTCAAGGGCTTGGCGCAGTGGATTGTGATCGTCTAAAGAAAAGGCGAGAAGCCTTCTTCTACAGTAAATAGGTGGAAGCGGTTTAAAACTTAATAGCGAATAAACAGAAACGGGGAATCAGGTGCAAATCCTGAGCGGTCCCGCCACTGTAATCGGGGAGTCAGCAGCAGAAACCACTGCCGGGGACGGACGCTATAACGTCCTGGTGGGAAGGGGCTGCCGGGCAATGATCCGGAGCCAGGAACCTGTCTGTTTATAAGCGCAAGTACCTTCGGCGGAAAGGAGCGGCGTTAGGGCGGCAGTAACATTCTGCCTTGCCCATCAGGGAAGCCCCGGTCCGCACAGATCGGGGCTGTTAGCGTATTAAGGAGGAAGCAAATGATAATGTATCGATCAAAGATAGCAACTCTAACCTATTTATTCCGGCTGTTTGCCAATGTAACATCACAAGCCTTTTCGATCTTGTCATCCTCGATACTCTTGGGTTCGTTATTTCGAATGCTTTCTAATTTGTCACCTGGAGCCTTCTTTAACTGGTCATCCCGGGCCCATTTTATTTTGTCATCCCGAGCGCAGCGAGGGATCTTTCCCCCGCCAATCCGGAAAGATCCTTCAGGCTTTGCCTTCAGGATGACAGAAGAGAGCCGACTTAAGGCAGCGCAGCCAGGGATCTTTCCCCCGCTGATCCGGAAAGATCCTTCAGGCTTTGCCTTCAGGATGACAGAAGAGAGCCGACTTAAGGCAGCGCTGCGAGGGATCTTTCCCCCGCCAATCCGGAAAGACCCTTCAGGCTTTGCCTTCAGGATGACAGAAGAGAGCCAACTTAAGGCAGCGCAGCGAAGAATTTTACAGCCCGCCACCATAACTTTGGCCAGCCTGTTAATCTTGGCTTTGGTTTTTACCGCCGGCTGTGGGAACAAAGCAGAAGCGCCGCTGGACCCGGGCGCAGACGGGGTATCCTTTACCATGGTCGATGATATGGACCGTGAAGTGACCATGACCAGACCGGGCCGCATTATCTCACTGGCGCCGAGTTCCACCGAGATATTATTTGCCCTGGGACTAGATGACAAAGTGGTGGGAGTGGATGACTACAGCGATTTCCCGGCCGCGGTGGAAACTGTAGCCAAAGTGGGGGCTTATGATAACCCCAGTATCGAGAAAATTATCGCCTTAAGGCCGGATCTGGTACTGGCTGACAGTATCCACAAGACTGCGGTCCAAAAGCTGGAGGAACTGGGGATCCCGGTGGCAGTGGTGTTTCCCCGGGATTTGGAAGGGGTACTATACAGTATTCGCTGGATTGGTATTGCTGCTGGAGCCAGGGATGAGGCAACGGTACTGGAAGGGGAATTGTCCCGCCGCCTGGATCTTATTGACAACAAACTCGACGACATCCCAACCGATAAGCGCCCCTGGGTCTACTACGAGCTTTATTCCGACCCGTTAATGACCTGCGGACCTAATACCTTAAGCAGCGAGCTCATCGTGCGAGCCGGAGGTCGCAACATTGCTTATGATGCGGCTACGAATTACCCGGAATTTAGTCCCGAGGCCATTGTCAGCCGCAATCCTGATGTGATCATTTTTCCGGATCTCCATGGTACCGAGGCGATACAAGCCGAAGCTATTAAAGCACGCCCAGGTTGGAGCAGTATTAAGGCGGTGCAAAATAGCCGTCTCTACGCCGTGGATGATGACCTTATTGCTCGTCCGGGTCCTCGCATAGTGGAAGGGTTGGAACAGATGGTGCGCTGTTTTCATCCAGACCTTTAAGTGCCCGGCTAATCTTTTAGCAGCAGCAAGTATGGGCTAGGGGAGGCAGATAAAGAGCGTGGAAGATAAAATTGTTTACCAGGCAATGGCAGCAAAGGAAGAACCGGTGGCATCCATTTTGAAAGCACGGCAACGGCGAGGCTACCTGGTGGCAACCATATTAGTGTTGGCGCTGTTGGTTGCCATGGTGGCAGGGATAATCTTGGGTGCAGTGAAGGTGGAGCGGCCGGATTTACTCCAAGCATTAGGGCTATGGTCCCGGGGAGATAGAGTAGTCGATGCCGGAACCAGGGCTATTATTGTGGAGTTAAGGCTGCCCCGAGTACTTTTGGCTGCCATGGTGGGGGCTGCTTTAGCCCTGGCCGGGGCAGTGTTCCAAGCCTTGTTCTTAAATCCCATGGCCGACCCTTATATCCTGGGCGTATCGTCGGGAGCGGCTTTGGGGGCGACGCTGGCGTTTTTGTTTCCCCTTCAGTATCTCCCGGTTGGTATAAGCTGGGTGCCCTTGGCCGCTTTCGTTGGGGCTGTGTTAACGGTAATGCTGGTGATTCAGCTAGCCCGTTCAGGTGGCTATATGTCTTTGCACAATATGCTGCTATCGGGGATTGCCGTTGGTGCTTTTTTCACAGCATTGGTGTCACTGCTAATGTATTTTTCCCGACAACATTTACACCAAATTGTATTTTGGCTGATGGGGGGATTAAGCCAGGCCAATTGGCTGTATGTTCGGCTGGCCCTGCCTTATCTTATGCTGGGCGCTACAGTAGTGCTAATCCAGGCTCGGGCGATAAATGCCTTACTGCTAGGCGAAGAAGTGGCCGCCAGCCTGGGTATCGAAGTGGCGCGTACCAAAAGGTGGTTGTTGCTGGGGGCATCCATGCTAACGGCGATGGCTGTGGCAGTCAGCGGTCCGATTGGTTTTGTTGGGCTGATTGTGCCCCACGTATTGCGGATGTTGGTGGGAGCCGATCATCGCCTGTTGTTGCCCACCTCGGCTTTGAGCGGGGCTATTTTAGTGGTGGTTGCCGACACCTTAGCCCGTACAGTGATAGCCCCCACTGAATTACCAGTAGGGCTTATTATGGCTTTAGGCGGAGCCCCGTTTTTTATTTCGATTTTAAGGCGGCGCCGAACAGAGGGCTAATCCGATAGTAGCCCTTTGTCAGCACAGGCTAGATCTATTGATTACAGGGAAGGTGATGATGATGAACAGCCCTCTGCTTCAAGTGGACAACCTTGGTTTTAGCTATAATTCTGCTCCGGTGTTGGCCGATATCAGCTTTGAGCTGGCGGCAGGGGAGATGGTGGCCATAATCGGCCCCAATGGTTCCGGAAAAACCACTTTACTCAAATGTATTAGCGGGCTTTTGCCGTCCAAGCAGGGAAATGTTAGCCTGGCCGGGAAATTACTATCCGGCTACACTGCTTCTGAAAGAGCGCGCCAGGTGGCAGTGGTACCCCAGGACACGGTATTCGCCTTTGATGTAACGGTAGCTGAGGCAGTTATGATGGGCCGCCAGCCCCACCTGAAATACTTTCAGCCTGAAAGGCCCAGCGATATAGAAGCAGTGCAGAAGGCAATGGTACAAACCGGCACAAGAGGCTTGGCCCGCCGGTTAGTATCTACTCTCAGCGGAGGGGAACGGCAGCGGGTACTCATTGCCCGCGCCTTAGCCCAAGAACCGCGATTGCTGGTTCTGGATGAACCCACGTCCCAACTGGATATCACTTACCAGGCCGAGACTTTGGGTTTGGTGCAATACTTAAATGAAATTAAAAAGGTAGCGGCTGTAGTCGCTATCCACGATCTTAATTTGGCGATACAATACTTCCAGCGCTTTATTCTACTTGCCGAGGGCCAAATATTGGCTATGGGCTCAGCGGCGGAAGTGTTGACAACGGACAATTTGCAGCGGGCCTATCCCGGCCGGGCGGTGGAAATTACGGTAAGCCGCCATCCGTTGTATCACCGCCCTTTTGTCACTGTTTTCTCCAACCAAAGAAAAACAAAGGCGGATGCTGTTGGCATCCATAAGGAGGCGATGCCTTGAGGGGTGGGAAGCTGGTACTGGTATCGGGTGCTGTCCGCTCCGGGAAAAGC
>DATERQ010000134.1:0-7592 GCA_035271345.1 bacterium
CCGACGAGGATAAAATTCATTACACTACTGATGGCAGCATCCCCACCATAAAAAGCCCGATCTACAATTGGATTGCCAGCCGCTGGTGGGCAGCCCGATCCGATGTTTTAGGCACCATCAATTATCCCATCGGCCCCATCCAGGAGGATACCACCATTAAAGCTGTTACCATTGGCCCCGGCAAAACTGACAGCCCAGTGGTGACTTTTCACTACCGAGTGGAACCCAAGAAAGAAACCACAATCGTTCTTACTGTGGACAAAACAAAGGCTATTATTAACGATGAGCCTTTTTACCTGGACGCGGCTCCATACCTGGACTTGGGGGCAAAGCGTACTTTAGTGCCGCTCCGTTTTATCGGCGAGGCTTTCGAGGCCGATGTGGGTTGGAATCCCAAATCGGGGCAAATAAGTATTAGCCTGGCTGAAAAAGAGATCATCCTTAGCCTGGGCAGGGCCGAAGTAACGGTGAATGAGGTACCCGAAAAGATAGATTCTCCCCCAACCTTGCACTCTTCTGGCCGTACTTTTGTGCCGTTGCGGTTCATCAGCGAACAGTTGGGAGCCCAAAATATCGACTACGATGCGGTCCTGGGTAAAATTGTTATTGTTAAATAAAAGTCAGCAGTGTTGTTTCTGAACGAACGACAAGCATTTAAGGCTCTGACAGAGAAAGAGGTGATGACGACAGCCCTTTTACCTTTATTGTTCCAGACCCGATATATTTCAGGGAGGGAGAAACTTTGATACAGGAGATGGGAAAGGTAGGTTGGTGTAGGGTCTTATCACTGGCCCTCAGTTTGCTTGTCCTTGTTGCTGCCGTGGGACAGTTGGCATTGGCACCGGTGTATGCTGCCGGCCCCGATATTCTTTATGAGGGCACTGTAAATTTAACCGCTGGTGCAACCATTAGTGTTACGGTGTCAGGTACCCAGTATAACGTGGATGAAGCCACGCCGTTGGGAGCCTTAGTTGCCGCCGGTTTTAGTTGTGGACTCACTGATAAAAAGTATGCGGACGCAGGGATATTGCTATTGGACGATGTGGGAACGTACACCCGCAAGAATCCTGGCAATTGGTATGTATATGTGAACGGAAATTATAAAGATGGTTTTGCCGCTGCGGCTGACGCTGTAAATTTGTTCAAACTAACTACTGGCGATGAAGTGGAGTTTTATTATGCTGCCTCAGTGGCCAATGCCGACGATTACGCCACTGTGAAGGCGGCGGCTATAGCTGCCATTAAAACCGTAGTGGCAATTGAAGGCAAGGGAGCGCCTGCCACCGGTAAAGAAGGCGGACCGGGAGTAGATGCCGATGCCGCTGATGGCCCTTGGACTTTGGACTTGGTGGGCGCTAAAAGAAAGACTGTAACCAAAGCAGAATTTGAGGATGGCCTTGCTTGCAAAGACAATCACCAGGTAGTTTGGACTGACGATGAGGGCAATGAATGGGGTGGGCTACCGCTATGGTTGTTGGTGGCCATGGTGGACGATGATCCAGACCAGGGCCCGGATCACTACAATTTCAACGATGAGCTGGCGGCCCAAGGCTATGCCATTGACGTCATTGCCGCTGACGGTTGGAAAGCTACCCTAGACAGCGCTGCCGTGGCCCGGAACGACGGCTACCTTATTGCCAACACGCTCAACGGGGAGCCGCTTCCGCTGGAGACCCCAGCCGGGAAAGATTGTTGGCCCCTGCACCTCAAAGGTGCGGATGTATTTGGTGGCCAGCAGGTGGGGAAGGTAGCCCGCATTGAACTCACTGGGTTACCGCAAGCAGCAGAAGGATGGACCCTGAAAATGTCCGGTAAAGTAGATGATGTCATTAGCCAACGAGAGTTTGAAAAAGCTATTGTTTGCGCCGGTGTCGATCATGGCCAGGAATGGACCGATAACGAAGGCAAAGTCTGGTCCGGCGTGCCCCTGTGGGTTTTAGTGGGCGCAGTGGATGATATCGAGGAATCGGACCATTGGACTTTCGATCGGGAATTGGCTGCCGCCGGTTATACAGTACGGGTGGTGGCGGAAGATGGCTTTGCCAAATCATTTGCCAGTAAAGAGATAGCTGATAGCAAGGACTATATCATCGCCAACAAATGTGACGGGGTAGAGCTCAGCGGTTCATCAGCTCCGTTGCGGTTGGTGGGGGCCGGTGTAGCCAAAGAAGATGGTTCCTTGGGCGGATCGGCCGTGGGTAATATCGCCGAAATCGAGATCCCTGAGTTCCAAACCCCGGAACCAGCGGCTGGTGACTGGAACCTAAGCTTGAACGGGAAAATAGGTTATGTAATGTCCAAGGCCGAATTTGAAGAAGGCGCTGCCTGTCACAATAAAAAATGGACTGACGCCGAGGGAAACATCTGGTCCGGTATTCCCCTCTGGTATCTGGCTGGATGGGTGGATGATCGCAAACCGCATGATTTTGATGTTAATACAGCCAAGGCCGGCTACACAGTGCTGGTAAAAGCGGAAGATGGCTATACCAAAGACTTTTCCAGTGACGATATTGCCTTCAGCGACGACTATATCATCGCCAATCAGTTAAACGGTAAGGCTGTTACCGAATCAGCCCCGTTGCGGCTGGTGGGTGCTGGCGTGGCCACAGACGGTGTTCTGGGTGGACACAGCGTGGGCAATGTGGCGGCAATTGAACTGACGGCATTTGGAGTTCTGGAAGCCGTGCCGGAGGTCCGCATTGTAAAATATGGTGAAGATGGGGTTACTGTTATTGCTGAAGAAACGGTGGATTATCTCTGGATGGAAGAGAATTTAGATGTGATCGGTGACGGTGAAACTGTTTACCGCTATGAAGGTATTACAAATAATCCCGATGACATCTGGGGTGATACCGAAACTTACCCCGGCGGTTATAAAATCGCAAATGCTGTTAAAGGGACCCGGGTACGAGATTTGGTGGAGCTGGTGGGCGGCATGGGTGCCGGTACCGAGATTGTTTTAGTGGCTGTAGATGGTTGGGAAACCAGGCTACCGTATTCCTCCATCTATACGGACCCAGCCGTACAAGAGCGCCAGGGTGACGCCATCTTAGCCTGGTGGGCCGACGGACAGTATGTACCTGATTACAGCGATGGAATCCGCCTTTTCTTTACCCCGGGCGGCGATCATGTTTACAGCCAGAGGGACATGCGGGGTACTTTACCGGAAGCATATTGGCATTTTTACGGCGCCACCGGTCTTCTGTATCCTTCTTGTGCTGGGCTGAGCGTTAAACAGGTGGGCGAATTACGGCTATATTCCGTTGCCAGCGAAGATTGGACACTGGAACTAGACGGCGAGGCCATCGGTGGTCTTACCTATGATGTGAGCAAAACTTACTGGGAATCGGGGCTCACTTGCCAATTCGGTGCTAACCATAAGTCGTCCTATACTGATGGGGAAGGTCAGGTCTGGGAAGGAATGGCCCTCTGGCTGCTGGCTGGGTTTGTCGATGACCAAGACCAGCATTCCAACGATGCCTTTAATACCGAACTGGCTAAAGCAGGTTATAATATTGTACTCACGGCAGCCGACGGTTATTCGATAACCATTCATAGCACTGAAATCATCCGAAACAAGGATTATATTGTGGCCAGCCTGTTGGATGGGAACCCAATTGCGGAAGCCAGTTCCGATTGGCCGCTGAAACTGGTGGGACCAGGGGTTCACGGGGCCAGATCCATTGCTCAAATCGTTAAGATAGAACTAGTTCCCGATATCCCAGGCCAGTTGACTGATATCGCCGGCCATTGGGCGGAAAACAACATTAAGAAACTGTTCGATTTAGGTATTGTTACCGGTCGTCCTGACGGTAGCTACCGGCCTGATGATAATATCACCAGGGCTGAGTTTGCCTCGGTTTTAGTCAAGGCCCTAAAACTGGAAGGGGAAAAGGGCATTGTGTTTTCCGACACCGTCGCTCATTGGGCCAAGGATATCGTAGCCCTGGCCGCAGAACATGGTATCGTCAGTGGTTATGATGAAGACACCTTCGGACCAAACGACCTGGTTAACCGTGAACAGATGGCTGCCATGGTAGTGCGGGGAACAGAATTGGCAGCAGTGGAAGAAACGTCCCCGTTTGGCGATAGAGCAGACTTTTCCGACTGGGCCGAAGAAGCTATTTCAGAGGCTGCCGCAGCCGGAATAATCAGCGGTTATCCCAACGGCAACTTCGGCCCGCAGGACCATGCCACCAAAGCCCAAGCAGCCACGGTGGTGGCAAACCTATTAGCCGTACAAACCGAGAGTGAATAGCAGTAAAAAGCAAGATCTAAATTAAAAAACAGCACCGCAGGGGAGGGGCCGCGGTCCCTTTCCCTGCCGCGGAAATATAATGCGGCGGCCCTTTATGCCCATCTGCAGAAACCCTATTAGGGTGCAGGCAAATGCCAGTGTCATTCTGCTAGCTGGTAATCTTCCGTGGTATCTGCGAATAACCCCGCTCGTTTTTAACCCTCGACATATATCTATCGGCAAGGAGCCCTGTTTCCTTTCCGGTATTAAAGGTCCTTTACAATGACATCCAACAAGGAGACATCAGCATGTGGCCCGAATATAAGCTTGCCCCTGTTAAGAAAATAGCAACCAGAACCATATTGCTGCTCTGCTTTCTGTTCATCTTTAACTCGGCTTTACTGGCTGCGCCAGTAAACGGCCCAGACCAGATAATATTGTCTTGGACCCAAGAACCTCTAACCACACAAACCATTAGCTGGCGCGCCAAAACAGCCAGTGATCACAGCCAGGTACAATACCTGACCGCGGCCGAATACAGTGGCAACTTTCACAACGCGCAGCATGCGATAGCGCGCAGAAGACTGCTTGGGGAGGGTTATTTTCGGTTTACATGCACTTTAACTGGTTTAGAACCGGGGACAGCATACGTCTACCGCCTTGGCGGGACCAGCGGTTGGGCTGAACCGGCCTCTTTCACTACTGCTGCCGACACGAATTCCTTTTCCTTCCTCTATCTAGGCGATGTTCAAGCCGGTTATGAATCTTGGGGCCAGATGTTGACCCGAATTATATCCCAGCAACCAGGGCTTAGATTCGCCTTACTTGGGGGTGACTTAGTGGACAAAGGAAACAATATCCAGGAGTGGGAGCAGTTTTTTGCCGCCGCAGAGCCGTTATTTAAACAGATTCCTTTGCTGCCAGCGGTGGGGAATCATGATAACACCTCTTTGTTCAGAGAGTCATTTGCCGTGCCCCCGAATGGGCCCCGAGAAGATCAAGGAACTGTCTATTCGTTTGATTATGGAAACTGTCATATTATAGTGCTCAACAGCAATGTTATGGGTATCCCTGGCACCGCCGGTTACGACCGGCTTTCTGGCTGGCTTCAGCGTGACTTGGCCTCCAGCCAAAAGGCTTGGACAATTGCGGTATTTCACCACCCCCCTTACCAGGCGATGCAAGATTGGCGCGGGGGCCATCTTCAGACCAATTGGGTTCCTTTGTTGGAACAAGCCGGGGTTGATTTGGTCCTCAACGGGCATCAGCACGTCTATATGCGGACGAAACCGCTCTGGCAGGGTGAAATCAGCCAAGGGGGGCCAGCTATAGTCTATATTATTGGCAACTCTGGCAACAAACATTACGCCCCCGGACCCGATCACAATTACATAGCGCGACAAGTGGCTGGGGTTAGCAACTATCAGTTGATAGAGATCCAGGATGACCTGCTTACCTTGACAACCAAAGGGGCTAATGGTGCCGTCCTCGATCAATTTACCTTAACCAAAACGACTACTGACCAGGCTCCAGATAAAACCAGTGCTAGTGCAAAGACCAAGCCGGAACCGGCGACAAGCCTTCCTTCAACCGTTGGGAATATTGTTATTGCCTTAACGGCCGTTTTCCCGCTGCCATTTTAAAAGGAAGATGGCCACTGTGTTTTCCCTTTCCATGGCCTGGCTATTTCCTTCTTGCCATCACCGTCTTGAAGTAGGGTATAAGCCCTGTCTTGTCCCGTTCCATTGGAAAAAACTTGCCCCGAGGAGGCCGGGAAATATAATGTTGTTGCCACAACGGAAAAAGGCAGCTCTGGTTACAGTTGCCGCCATTCTTCTAATTTCCTTGCCGGGGTGCGGATCTTCGCCCCCGGAAGCGGAAGGCACAGTAATTATTGAAGGTGGGGCGATCACAAAGCCTGTTTCCTTCACTTTAGCCCAACTAATGGAAATGGAGGAAGGGCTGATAAAAGCAAACTATTTTGCCCTCAACTCTTATGGCACCAGGGAGCATTTTCAATTCGAAGGTATATGGGTTTGGCACCTGCTCCAAGAAAAGGTCAACCTTAAAGACGGGGCTGCCCAGGTCAGCTTCATCGGCCAAGACGGGTACCAGGTGGATTTTACTTTGGCAGAGATCAAGCGGGAAGATTATCTTGACGAAGAGAACCCAACTGTGGCCCTCAAAATGATTTTAGCCTGGGCCCAAGACGAAGAAGAATTTGATCCCGCCCGGGGTAATCCTTTTCAGCTTGTCATTGGGCAGCGGGAGCCGGGCCATGTAAACAAGCCTTACTGGGTTCGCAATGTCAAAACAATCCGGATTGACTGATGCTTTTTCCCATTATCCGGGAGCTCCCCTAAGCTGTTATCGAAGCCTGCCCGGAATGAAAAGAGGGAGCGAAGCGAAGGGAGGGAGTGGTCCCAAGGATCTTGCCCACTTGACGCACAGAAGGAGCCAAAGATCCCTCGCTCCGCTCCGCTCCACTCGGGATGACAGACAAAGAGACATGCTGGCATATAAACAATAGTACCAGTTAAATATGGACAGGCTCAGACAGGCGAGGTGACATGGTTAGCTGTAGTCTATTGGCCGTTGGTAAGGAGCAAATGTCATCCTGGGTTCCCCTTTCTTGGTAACCCCGAGTCTCCCTTTCTATGTCACTCTGAGTGAAGCGCAGGCTCTTCTCTGGAATCACTCACATCCCTCGCTACACCCGGGATGACAGAATTAGCAATTGACTGTTGGTGGGACCCCCTTTCACCGGGGGATTTCCGGTAGCAAGGCATTATTCAACCCTGGGGGCAACGGAATGCAAAAAACAAAAAAGCCAAAAAACTATTATTTCAGCAACCGTGATCTTCTTGTCATCGCCGTCCTCAGCGGAATCGGTGGTGTTATGAGTACATATGTCGGTTATATTGGCAACCTAATTAATCGGGTGATGGGTGTACCCTTCGGCGCGGGGCAATTTGCTTCTGGGCTTCATGTGTTTTGGTTTATTATCGCTGCCGGTCTTGTTCGCAAGCCTGGGGCCACCGCTGCCACTGGCCTCCTGAAGGGCCTGATCGAACTTTTTACTGGTAGCAGTCACGGCCTGGTGATTGTCCTGGTTTCCCTGATCCAAGGTGGGGTTGTGGACCTAGTTTTATTGCTTACCCGGCATTACAACCTTTACAGTTACATGGTGGCCGGGGGCATTGCGGCTGCGTCCAATGTTTTTGTTTTTCAAGCCCTCTATTTTAGCGGCGTTCGCATCACCTACCTGCTTTTTATCAGCTTGCTGGCCTTTATTTCCGGGCTTCTTCTCGCCGGTGGTTTCGGTCATAGTGTACTGGAAGTGGTACTCATGGCC
>DATERQ010000135.1:0-2223 GCA_035271345.1 bacterium
TCTCCGATTTATATGACTCCGTCCGATTGTATCACAATCGGTAAGTCTCGTTGGAATCAAAATATCCCGGCTCTAAGCGCTTGCGCTTGTAGTTCTTTACCTCTGTTCAGTTTTCAAGGAACGCGCCTTCGGGTTATTGCCCCGACGGCTTTAATATCTTAGCACACCTGCCTTCGAGTGTCAAGCCGTTTTGGCTTCTCGCGGCCGCTGGTGTACTGCGGAACGGCTTTCAGTCTACCATCAGCAGCTTTTTTGATCAAGGCGCATAGATTGCCCCCACGGCCCATAATTGGCCGCAAATAGCCGTGGCATTAAAATGCTATCACTATTATCCCATATGCTCAGTCATTTAATAAGGGCAAGTTCAGTTGCTGGCTTCGTTTCTTTTCTTCCTCTTTAGCTTCAGTTTCCGGCTGATTGGCTGGTTGGCTTTGCTGTCCCAACAGGCAGGCAAGATCATGCGCCGCAGCCACTGCTTGCCCTTGGTAGTGATTATTGAAGGTAGCATAAACTGTGCCGGTGGCTTTTTCCAATGCTTTCAGCGGTGCCACCCATTCAGCCAACTCTTGTTCTTTATAGCTGTAATCATAGCGTTCGAAACTTTGCTGATGGCGATACCAGTTTTTTGCATTGCGCCCATGGAAACGTGCGTAGGCAAAATCAGCGGTGGCATGGGCCAGCGGCGGCACCAATCCTTTCAACCGCGGTGCATCCACCGCTACATAAGCCAAGCCATGGCGTGACAAAAGTTCAAAGGTACCGGTTCGAGCCCAATTGCGATTCCTAAATTCCACCGCCACCGGCAAGCCGGCCAAGTGATCGCGGAGGCATTCAATATAATCCCGATTCTCCTTTGTATTATGAAAACTATAGGGAAACTGGGCCAGAATGCAAATTAATCGTCCCGCCTCTACCAGCGGTCGCAATCCAGTGAGAAAAGTCATAAACTCCCCACTGTCGTTGCGCTCATGGGTCAAACCCCGGTAGGTTTTGACCACAAATCCAAAGTTAGCCGGGGTTTGGCTTAACATGCGTTCGAACATCTGTGGTACCGGCTGTCGATAATAAGTGGCATTGATTTCGGCAAAGGGAAATCTAGCCGCATAATACTGTAGCCGCCGGTTAGCCGGCAGATCAGGCGGATAAAATACGCCCTGCCAATCATTATAATAGTAACCAGAGGTGGAAATAAGAATCATCGGCTTCACCTCGATTGGGTTGAGCTACCCTTCTATACAGACTTATTCTTCGCGTTATAAGCAGCAATTACCTTTTTAACAGCCTGGAGCCGGCACCGTCATGGCCGTTTTAAAGCCGCGGGCACCCACAAAGTGGCTGGCTTTAGATGCGATAAAGAAATGGTGCCTATCCACTTCCAATTGCCAACAGCCGATAGCTGACCGCCATCTATCATCTTGAACCCCATACTCCACTGTCATCCTGAACCCCATGCTCCACTGTCATCCTGAACCCCATACTCCACTGTCATCCTGAACGGATGTGAAGGACCTTTCCCGCATCTGTCCCAAGGCCCTGCCAAAATTGCTCCTTGACCAAGCGTCTGCTTTTACGATACAGTTAGCATCAAGATCGGTTTTGCTGAGGGGGTACGCTCGTGACTAAATGGGCTTTAGTGTCTGATTTTGATGGTACGGCCAGTATCAAGGATGTGGGCAGCGCCATGGTGAGACATTTTGTAGGACCTAATTGTTGGCAAGAAGTAGATGCTTCTATTTCAAACCGGCAGATCACGGCCAAGGATGCCTACGAGATTGTTGTGGGTAAAATGCATGTTTCGGACCGTGAATTGACTGAGTTTGTTCTTTCTTTTGAACTGGACCCCCACTTCAAAACGGCGGCTACTTTGTTTGCCAGCCTGGGGTTGCCAGTCTTAATCTTAAGCGATGGTTATGATTATTATATCGACCGTATCTTAAAAAGATGCGGCCTGGATTGGGTGCCGCGTTTTGCCAATGAATTAAAAATAGACAACCAGACGGCCAACCCTTCTTTTCCCCACCATGGCCTCCTTAACTGTTACCGCTGCGGCAATTGCAAAACATACCACCTGCAGCAGCTAAGGACTCAAGACTATAAAATTATTTATTTTGGTGACGGCCACACTGATCGCTGCGCCGCCAAACATGCCGATATTATCTTCGCTAAAGATTATTTAGCCCATTACCTGACGAAAAAAGGTATTGCCTTTACACCTTTCACTTC
>DATERQ010000136.1:0-4493 GCA_035271345.1 bacterium
CACCGATGGGCTTCCACCCATAGAACGTACCGCCGTTTAGCGTACCGTCGGAAGCAAGGACGTTTTCGTTTAGTATGATGTGGGCGGTCATCCTGAAATACTTGCCTCTGTAGGTTGTGCCCGCTTTGACATTTGCTGATAGCTGGGCCAGGTCGGCGGCGGTGCTGATAAGATAGGGTTGTTCTTCGCTTCCGTTACCGCCGCTGAAGGGATAATCTGGATTCTTGTTTGGCATCACGCCGTTCCGGATTGTGGGATCGGACGCTGTCGTCGTATTAATATCGGTTACTACGCTATCTAGCGGCAAAAGAGCGGTAGATTCTGTTAATTCAGCTTCTTCATTTATTAGAACAACAGGTGGCGGATCTGTTAGTTCGGTTTCATCGTTCGTATTGGGTATGCCGCTGTTTGGTATTGTTGGGGCCGCCGATAAGTCCGTAGTGTCATCGTTATTGTCTAGATCCCAGAGGGTGTTACCTATGTCGTTTGCTTTTTCGCCAGCAGTTAGGTTGTCGTCTATGTAGCCAGGTGCAATAATTTCTGTATCGGCTGCACTCACCGTCACACTTAGTGTTGGTAGGACACCCACCAGGATACAAAGCGCCAGAACCATGCTTAGGAGTCTCTTGTGCAAGATTACTTCTCCCCTCTTTCTATTTCGCCAGGTATTTTTCATTGTAAACCCCAACCAATAACAAAACCGCCAGTATAGCAACAATCCCCTGAATATGGATTTACGTCAGCCAAGTGCGCCACTACGCCGCGTGGCTTTTATTATTGCTGACATATTCGACAGTAAGGGGCATTTTTCCTGGCGGCTGCGGGGGCTGTAAGTCGGTTTATAGCGATATTATATTGAGCAATTCGTTGACGTATTGTCTTTAATTCATCTGATCGAAATCTGATAGAGCTTTTTCTCGGTGGCCCTGTTGTCATGGAGATCGGTAACCAGGTCGCCTTTGCTTTCTACCCTGACATCAAGAGGAAGAGGGGTGCAGCTTGTTTTTGTAGTAACTGTCGGCCAAATACAGGGCCGCCATAGGGTTGTGTCCTAAGACACGGTCCTTTACAGCCAGTACTGTCACCGGTGCCTGTGAATACTTGATAAACAGAGTATCATGTCCCACACACAATCCTAAAATTATGTTTAAATCGGTCTGGGATTTGTTAAGAGCCATTGCTTGTCCAATTGGGTTGCACATGGGTTCATACGTGTTCGGCCTCAGTTTTTCCTGCTCTTGAATTCTCAAGAATTCCTTGGGAATACTGCCGTTTTTACAGACCACAGAATTGACGGTGAAACCGTTTTTCTTCAGCACTTGCACTAAAGCGGAGGCCTCAGTCTTTAAGCCAATACAAAAGGCAATCCCCAAGTTGGTGAAGCCACATTTTCTGGCAAAGTGCATTATTTCCTCTAACCTAGACCAACGGCAATACCCCTCACTTTCCACTAGAGCAGAGTTGCGGGCGATTTCAAAATTCTCCGCTTCCTTGTAAAGGGCTTTCACATCTTCCGGGTCGTCTTTGCAGGGGCAATTCCGTGGCACTTCATCTAAATTGCCCTGACGACAGTTGTTGCTCTTACACTGTGCACATGTGTACAAGCCAATCACTCCTTAATGTTCTCGTCACTCCAAACTTGATAGCGAGCTGAATCGGCCTGTACAGCCGACAAAGCAAACCCCAAGGCCTATAACCAAGGTGGCCAAGGTTGATCCCTCATGAGGCATAATGAGGCGGCAACAGTTTGGCAATCCTTGCCTAATTGTGACTAACTGTTATCAGCAATAATAAACACAGCATAGGTCTCATTCTGTCAGGCTGTGTTTGTTTATTCCTACCATAAATATTAAATATCTGGTACCACGAAAAAGTTTCATCAGCTAAGAAGGATAATCTACGAGAATGTCGAATATTATCCTAGGTTCCACTTAGTGGACCGCAATCCCGGATAGCGGAACTTCAGCTTTAGGGGAGGACACCATGAAGAGAAAGGATTTTGTATATTCGGTAGGCAAGGCTTTTGAGATAATTGAAATGCTGAGCAGATATCCCGCTGGGCTTACCATCAGCTATATATCATCCGAGCTTGGATGGAGCAAAAGTACGGTTCACAGGTTTTTATCAACACTACTTGAGCTGGGCTATGTTGGGCAAAAACAGGATGGTAGCTATAGGCTCTCGCTAAAATTTTTGGCCATTAGCAATAGCTTAATCAACAGTCTTGAGCTAAGGGATGTGGCTAAACCATTTCTTAAGCGTCTGGCTGAAGAGGCCAGTGCTGATGTGCATCTAGCTACTTTGGAAGGCTTTGATGCTGTATTTGTGGATCGTGTCGACGGAAGCGCCCCGTTAACAACTAATTTCCATATCGGACGACGGGCCCCAGCTTACTGTACGGCGGTAGGCAAGGTCATATTAGCTGAAATAAGTGAGGACGAACTGGAGAGACGTGCGTCCTCAAACATATTTCAATCATTCACTCACAATACAATTACTTCGCTGCCTGAGCTTAAAGCCCAATTAGCCATAATAAGAGAGCAAGGTTTTGCAGTGGATAATTCGGAGCACAATGTTGAGATTGGATGCATTGCTTCAGCCATAAAAGACTCCCGGGCGAAACCCTTGGCTGCTGTCAGCGTGTCGGGCTCTGCCGAAAAGATATTAGGGGAAAACGCGTCTAACCTAGCGCGCCTTGTTAAGGAATGTGCAAAGCGCATCTCATTTGAACTTGGCTATGTCTATCATTAATGATTGGGGGCAATAAAATGGCCAGAAAGACAATTGCGATGAGACTCCCGCCCCGGATAGTGCGTATTGTCTTCCATGATGTGGAGGTGATTAATGTAGACAAACCGAATACCAGTCAAAAACCTTTTAAACACTATCAGTTGCAGCCCGCTGTTAACCACCTTGAGTCCGTTGGCCAGTAACCAACCGGATGACATTAATAATGGCATTCAGTTCGTCCTCGCTCAATTTGGCATCGGCCGCTAAGCTGGCCAGTTCAATGTAAGGACCAATGTCTTCCCTGAGAAGGAGCCGTTTAATTTCTTCAGGCAACTGCTCATCAATGGTGCTCAATGGTAAAATCGTACCGTCTTCGGTTTCAGCGCGACCAATCAAATAATCTACGGTTACATTTAAGGCATTACTCAATTTAATCAGGGTCGGAATATCCGGCATTCGCGCTCTACTTTCGTACTTTGCTATCGTCCAGTAAGAAACATCGATTGCTTGGGCTAATTCCTCCCGTGATATTTCCCGCTCTTCTCTTAGGTGCTTCAGTATATCAGCGAACTGCATAAGCATCACCTGCCGTCCTATGTTTATCCGGAAACTGACAGCGCACCGTCATTTCTTATATAAAGACGTGTACTTTGGCCCATAAATAGAATTATCCCTATCTATCTTCTATAGGCACCACCGTTTTTCCTCTTGCTATTTTCCCTGATCTTCATAAATTGTTGTCCCAAGTTTGGGGAAGAAGAATGCCCACCCCCTGGTACCCGGCACTTAACCGCGGGACCGCACTATCAATGTCAAATAGAGCCGGCATTGGTGGGCAAGGTAGTGGACCTTGACACATACAGGGAGTTGCTATAAACTAAAACTGGATGGAATTGGACGTATTGTCCAGGAGTATGGCTCTTTTGCTATGACTCCTTATTATTGCTGCAATGTTGGACAAAGTGTCTAAGGAGGTTGTTTCATGAATGGATTTGAGGCCCAAAACCAAAAGGTGGCAGTCATACAAGGCAATGAAGCAGTTGTCGAAGGGGCCATCGCCGCAGGCTGCCGTTTTTTCGCCGGTTATCCGATAACTCCGGCTTCCGAAGTAGCCGAACTGATGTCACGAAGATTACCACAGGTCGGTGGTGCCTTTCTCCAGATGGAAGACGAGCTAGCCAGTATAAATGCTGTCATTGGAGCGTCCTGGGGGGGCATGAAATGCTGTACCGGCTCATCGGGTCCGGGTATTAGCTTGATGCAGGAGGGCATCGGGTATGCGGCGGTAACCGAAACCCCATGTGTAATCATTAACGTTATGAGGGGTGGGCCGGCTACCGGACAGCCAACCATGGCGTCGCAACAGGATATATTCCAGGCCAAATACGGTTCGCATGGGGATTATGAGATCATTGCACTTTGCCCCGCTTCCGCGCAAGAAGCATATGAACTAACCATAAAAGCTTTTAACCTGGCTGAGATCTATAGGGTGCCGGTTTTTCTTCTGTCAGATGAAATAGTCGGCCACACCAGGGAAAAAGTTGAATTTAGACCTTACGATGTTGTTGAAAGAAAGGCGCCTGAGAAATCGGGATATTTACCCTACCGCAGCCGGCCGGACGGGTTGTTAGACGGAATGCCCGCCTTTAATCAGGGGTACAAATTATTAATCGATGGCCAGCTCCATGATGAAGCCGGTAACCGGGCGGGCGCTAATATAGAAAAAAGTGCGCGACTGGTCAAGAGACTATGTAATAAAATAA
>DATERQ010000137.1:0-3214 GCA_035271345.1 bacterium
ACACTGGGGACAACGTTTGGAAGCGGGAGGATCCCAAAGGACGAACTTACAGTTCGGATAATTGTCGCAGCCATAGAATCGGCGGCCTCGGCGGGAAGTCCTTTGGACCAGTTCTCCGCCACATTCCGGACACTTAACACCGGTCCCCTTTCGAATTGCTTTGGTGAATTTACAGCCTGGAAAGTTAGGACAAGCCAGGAACTTACCGAAACGGCCCGTTTTTATCACCAGGTTGGCCCCGCATTGTTCGCAAACTTCATCCGTTACTTCTTCTTCCAATTGTATCGGGGTTATTTTTTCCTTGGCGTTTTCCACTTGGGCCGAGAAGGGTTCAAAAAACTCTTCAATGACATGGGTCCATCCGGTTTCTCCTTCTTCAATTAAATCCAACTGGTTCTCCATCTCCGCAGTGAACCGAGCATCCACTACTTCGGGGAAATATTGTTCCAACACGTCAGTGACTATAAACCCTAATTCTGTTGGTTTTAGCCGTCTTTGTTCCCGCTGGACATAGCCACGCCTGGTAATGGTATCGATGGTGGGGGCATAGGTGCTTGGCCTTCCTACGCCTTGTTCTTCTAAGACCTTGACCAGTGACGCCTCGGTATAAGCCGGAGGCGGTTGAGTAAAATGCTGTTTTGGTAGTATACGCACCAGCGAAAGCCTATCCCCTGCTTGTAGTTGGGGTAGCTCCGGTTCTTTTTCTTTGTTGTTATCCTCTCCCACCTCTTCATAAAGCACACTATAACCAGGGAATTTCGTTTTCGAACCGCTGGCTCTAAGGCCCAACTCCCCGGCGATAATATTAACTGTTATAGTATCATAAATGACCGGTGCCATTTGGCTTGCTAAAAACCGGTCCCAGATCAACTGGTACAGGCGCAGCTGATCCCTGGTTAAAAATGATTTCAGATCCTCCGGGCGGCGGGCGACACGGGTCGGCCTAATCCCTTCATGGGCATCTTGTACCTTGCCACGGGATTTTCCGCTCACGCCGCGCCCAACATAGTCTTGGCCATAGATTAGGGTGATATGTTTCACCGCTTCTTGCCGGGCTTGGGGTGAAATCCGAGTGGAATCGGTACGCATATAAGTGATTAGGCCCACCCGGCCCTCCTTGCCCGCCGCCAATCCTTCGTACAGAGCCTGGGCCACGGCCATCGTTTTCTTTACCGTAAAACCCAGCTTGCGCCCTGCTTCTTGTTGCAAGGTGCTAGTAATATAAGGAGGACGTGGAAAACGGCGTCGCTCTCTGATTACAACATCGACCACTTGCGGCGTTGCCTTTTTTAAAGCAGCGACAATCGCCTTGGCTTCCGCCTCTGTTTTCGGTTCAAGCTTTTTCTTGTTTTGAGTAATTATCTGGGCAATAAATTTCTTCTGCTCCGGCGAAAGCAATTCCGCTTTTACACTCCAATACTCTTGGGGTTCAAAAGCATCTATTTCCCGTTGCCGATCACAAATTAGCTTTACTGCTACCGATTGCACGCGGCCAGCCGACAACCCTCCCCGAATCTTTTTCCATAATAACGGACTTAAATTGTAACCTACCAGCCGATCCAGGATCCGGCGGGCTTGTTGAGCATCTACCCGCTGCTGATCAATCACCCGTGGCGTCTGCACCGATCTGCGTATCGCTTCTTTGGTAAGCTCGTTAAATTCCACCCGGCACTGACTTGCCAGTTCAATTCCTAGGCTGTGCGCCAGATGCCAGGCGATGGCCTCTCCCTCTCGATCTGGGTCTGAGGCCAGGAATACTTTTTCCGCTTTTTTAGCTGATGCCCTTAGTTTTCTCAGGATCTCACCCTTGCCTCTAATAGTAATATACTTTGGCGTAAATCCATTGTCTACATCAACCCCTAATTGGCTTCGAGGTAAATCTCTAACATGGCCCATGGACGCATCTACAATATAGTTCTTACCCAAGAACTTCTTTATCGTTTTTGCTTTGGCCGGTGATTCTACAATCAATAGATACTTGCTCAAGGATCCACGCACCTCCGCTGATCGCTAATGCCAACTTGAATTAAATCCAGGGGATACGAAAAAACATCTTGCCCGGCATCTGTCTTATTAAACCCTTCAGCTCCAGCATCATTAGTATGGCAGTAACTTCCTGGACTGTCAACCTGCTCTGCTGGACCAATTGATCAATATGGGCGCTGGCCGTACCTTCAGCAAAACAAGCATAAACTTGCTTTTCCAGCGCTGTCAATTGCGGCCCGGTATAGTTTTCAGTTGTGGTCTGTTTTGGGGTTAATCCTAGTTCTTCAATCACATCGGCCGCCGTTCGTGCCAATCGCGCACCTTGAACAATCAAGTTGTTGGTGCCTTTACTTAAAGCGCTGGTGACTGGCCCCGGCACAGCAAACACATCGCGTCCTTGTTCCAACGCAAAATCGGCCGTTATCAACGAGCCGCTAGTGGCAGCAGCCTCCACCACAATTATAGCCTGTGAAAGTCCGCTGATAATACGATTTCGGCGTGGAAAATGCCCCGGTTCTGGCCTGGTTCCTAAGGGGAATTCCGTTATGACGGCACCACTTTTAGCTACCTGTTTATAGAGCTGTTTATTTTCCGGCGGATAAATCACGTCCAGCCCACAACCCAGAACAGCCAAGGTGCGTCCTTGCGCTGCCAAGGTTCCCCGGTGTGCAGCGGAATCAACCCCCCGGGCCAACCCGCTTACCACGGTAATGTCTAGCCGGGCTAAATCGCAGGCAAATTTATGGGCCACTTCGCGGCCATAAGCTGTCGCCCGACGGGCCCCCACAATACTGACCGCCAACCCATCTTGGGGTAATAAATCTCCACGATAATAGAGAACCGGTGGCGGATCTATGATGGTTTTTAGATTGGTCGGGTAGTCATTGTCGGGTAAAGTTACCACCTTTATTCCTTCCCGTTTTAATGGTGCCCAGATGGCTTTCGGATCAAACCCCTGTTTTAATTTCAGTACTGCTTCGAGCCGGCGCGGACCTAGAAAGTTGGCCTTCAATTCGATTTCTGCCCTCGATGCTGACCACAGTTTTCTCATGCTGCCGAAAGTCTCCAGCAACTGATAAAACGAGCGCAGCCCTATTCCCGGAATTTGGGTTACCGCTAACCATAATGCTTTTTCAGTGGTGACTACCATTGCTTTTCCTCCCCCAAGGCCTTATCTGCTATCTTATGTTAGTGACCTCGGGTTACAAATCCTTCTTTAACCGGCAAT
>DATERQ010000138.1:0-2674 GCA_035271345.1 bacterium
CGATAATAGCTGCCAACATAAGTTTTGCTTGGATGAGGTTATTAATCTCGTGACGAAGTCGAGCAGTTAAGAACAAAAACACCGGCAAAGCTTCCGGGCCCACTACTAACATTCCCCTTAATCTGAGTGACTGGACCAGCCTTTGGGCTTCGGTGCTACCACAAATGACCATGTCTAATCCCGGTAAAAAGGCAAGTTCTTCAATAGCTACTCCTGGTAAAGCCCGTAAGGATGGAGGAAGATCATGGAGATTTTCATCCCCACAACGTACATAAGCCAGAGGTTGCAGAAATGTGCTCTCCTCAAAGCATTCTGCCACTCCCCTGGCATCGTCGGCTGCAAGATCGCTTATTGCCACCCCGATCAAGTTAGTTTTCCCCCTCACTTAAGGCATTCATTTTAATAAACCTTCATCGTCCTTTATTCGTCATTGCTAGACAAAACTCCTCTAAATGGCCTCACCACTTGGTCTTTTTTTGTTCCCAGTTGCGCCGGCCCCCCACTTGTACCCAGTAACCAACTGCCCAACAGAATGTTAGCCCTTGGCCAATTACCCTATTATTCCCATTTAGACTGCATGGTCTATTTATGAGCAACCATCTAAACGTAAAAGGGACAGTTGACCTGTCCCCTTCTTAACTGGCCTTGTTTTCTACGCGTAGCTTGTCAGCAATCATGGCAATAAACTCCGAGTTTGTCGGTTTGCCCCGGTTTACGTCTATGGTATAGCCAAAAAGGCTGTTTACTACATCTACATTTCCTCGGCTCCAAGCAACTTCAATCGCGTGTCGGATCGCGCGCTCTACTCGACTAGGAGTAGTGTTGTACTTGTCTGCAATCAGGGGATACAGCTCTTTGGTAACTGCCCCCAACAAATCTACGTCGCGAATGACCATTAGGATAGCTTCGCGCAAATAAAGATAGCCTTTAATATGAGCCGGTACCCCAATTTGGTGAATAATATTGGTCACCTCCACATCAAGGCTCTTGGCTTTTACCGGCGCTGTTCGTTTCGAGACATAGCTTTCTCCAGCCAGTTGCCTAATACGGTTAATGAGCACATCGAGATTAAACGGTTTAAGAATGTAATAGTCAGCTCCCAAGTCTACCACCCGTTGAGTAATGCTTTCCTGCCCAAACGCTGTTAACATAATAACTTTGGGACGTTTATCTAATGGCCTTTCCACTAATTTCTCTAATACACCCAGTCCGTCCAAATGAGGCATAATAATGTCCAATACTAGGACATCCGGCAAAGCTGTGTCGAGTTTTTCCAGCACCTCCATACCATTGTACGCTACTTCTACCAATTCCATATCAGCTTGTTCTTCAATGTATTCTTGAACTAAAACACAAAACTCCTTGTTATCGTCAGCAATCATTACTCGAATACTCCCTGACACTCTACTTCCCCCTTCTTTGTTCGATCTAGTTGACCTGGGTTGAATCCAATTAGGTTGCTGCAGATATTCGACACCACGTTACCATAATCCTCCTCATTTGGTAGAAAAAGCCGCAAGCAGTGAAGGAGCCTTGACGGCTCCTTCAGTAATTGACTTACCTTTTTCCACCATCCATTCGGCTAAGATTCCAAAACCCCGGCTGGGATCATTGATAAATACGTGAGTAACAATTCCGGCTAACTTACCGTCTTGTATTATCGGACTCCCGCTCATCCCTTGGACAATTCCACCGGCTTTTTCAATTAATCGATCATCCGTAATTTTCAGTACTAGCCCTTTGTCAGTGGGACTGTATTGGTTAATTACCCGTTCGATCTCCACCTCGAAACTATCTATTCGATCCCGTTCCAGAACTGTATATATCTCAGCCGGTCCCGGATGCACTTCACTGGCCATGGCAACCGGAATCCCTTCCTGGAAATAGGGATTCTCCAACGGCTCATTAAGCAAGCCGAATATCCCAAACTCAGTGTTGGCCACTATCTTACCTAGGTTGCTTTCTCCCGGTTGGAAGACACCTATCTTTTCTCCTGGTTGACCTCGTGTACCGGCATTTACACTGGAAATAAAGGCTTTGACAATGGATCCGTCTCTGATAGCTAGTGTTGTACCTGTATCCACGTCAGTTACCACGTGACCCAGGGCACCGAAGCAACCTGTATCGAGATCGTAAAAAGACAGAGTGCCTACTCCATTGGCTCCATCTCGCACATAGAGGCCAATCCGAAAAGATCCTTTGGGCGTCTTGAGCGGATATAACTCTGCTATCCTAGTCTCTGTTCCCCGCCTTAGCGTCAATACTAAGGCCTGGTTTTCAAGTCCTGCTTGCTCTACCGATCGGATTAAGTCTGCTACCGTTAATAAGCTGCTTCCGTTTGCTTTAAGCAACAGGTCTCCCGGCAAAATGCCGGAGTCCCGGGCCGGAGAGGAATACCCATACTGTCCCGCAACATTATCGTAACCGACAACAATAATTCCTTCACTAGTTAGTAAGACTCCAACAGCATGGCCCCCTGGCACCACCACATCAGGCTCCCTAGCTTCAACCAGAACACGACGCCAAGGGACACCAAACAACTGAAATTCCATTTCGGATTGCCCAACTTCAGCTGTTTCTAAAGTCAGCGGATAACCCAAGTGTAATTGTACCGGTGTGTTGGTTAGCCAAGTTTCATTGAGTTTCAGTCCTGGTCCGTTGACAAGTCGAACCC
>DATERQ010000139.1:0-11482 GCA_035271345.1 bacterium
ACTAATTCTTTGATAACAGTTTTCCGGTGACGATGGCGGAGGGGCCACACCCGTTCCCATCTCGAACACGGCCGTTAAGCCCTCCTGCGCCGATGGTACTTGGGGTTATCCCCTGGGAGAGTAGGTCGTTGCCGGATTTTACTTTAACCAACAATAGCCCGCCTTTTGGAAAAAAGGCGGGCTATTGGGTTTGCGGTTCAAAGGCCCAAAAGACTGGAAGCAATGGAAAAGTAAACAATGAGGGCAGCAGCATCAACGATGGTAGTAATGAGAGGGCTGGCCATAATTGCCGGGTCGACGTCAAAATGCCTGGCAGCTATCGGCAAGATGCCGCCGATAACTTTGGCTATTAGAACGGTAAAAAAGAGGCTGAAGGATACTGTGATTGCCACAGGCAAGGGTGCCTTACTAATAAAATAAAGGCGGAGAAGGTTTGTGCCGGCTAAAACAATCCCCACTATAGTGCCCACAACCATCTCTTTCAATAATATTTTCCAAACGTCTTGGGAATCTATTTGCCCCAGAGCAATGCCGCGAATGATAAGGGTTGAAGATTGGGAACCGGCGTTCCCTCCAGTATCCATTAGCATTGGTATGAAGGCGGCGAGCAAAACGGACGATTGTAGCACATCCTCAAATCGCTGCACAATGTTAGCGGTGAAGGTCGCTGAGATCATTAGAAACAACAGCCATCCTATCCTGTGTTTGGCCAGGATAAAACTGTTTGTTTTTAAATAAGCTTCTTCCACGGGGGAGATACCGGCCATAAGTTGAAAGTCTTCCGTTGCTTCTTCTTCAATAATATCGAGGATATCGTCAACGGTGATAATTCCCACCAGCCGATTTTCGTTATCGACAACCGGCATGGAAAAAAGATCGTATTTAATAAACATTGCTGCCACATCTTCCTGGTCGTCCAATGTGTGGGCAAAAGTAATGTTTGTTTCCATTATGGTGCTGATAAGGTCATCCTCGTCGCTTAAAATAATTCGGCGGATAGTTACAATACCTTCCAAAGTACGTTCATTATCGGTAACATAACAGGTGTCGATGGTCTCCTTATCCAAGCCCGTTTCTTTGATCCGCCTCAGGGCTTGTTTCACGGACATTTCTTTTTTTAAATCTACAAATTCAATTGTCATGAGGCTTCCAGCCGAGTTTTCGGGGTAATTAAGGAATTGATTTAACATGCGGCGCGTGTTTTCATCCGCGTGTTTTAGGACTTTTTTGACAAAATTAGCCGGCATTTCTTCCAAAAAATCTACGGTGTCATCAAAACGCAAGTCAGCCAAAATGGAAGTGATTTCACGGTCGGTTATGTTTCCCACCACATATTTTTGTTGATCGATGGGCATGTAGGAAAATACTCTGGCGGCGCTGTCTTTAGGAAGGATGCGAAATAGGATTAAAGATTGTTCTAAAGGCAGTTTCTCCAGCACTAGAGCAATATCCACAGCATTCATTTCTAGAAGCAATGCCCTGGCATCGGCATAGGAATTGCGCTTAACTAAATCGATAATGTGTTGCATAAAACCCCTCCTCGTAGGTTGCTTAATTCGGATCCTTGGTAACCAGGAAAATATAATTACAGTTCTTGCTGCCCCTACTATGAAGCCCTTCGTTGACCGCAGCTGGCTGGAAATGATATAGTGATTTTGACAGGGTCGGAAGGGGATGATGTTGATGAACACTTCAAAGTTGGCGGATAAGCTTGTCAGGTGGATAAGATACCAGGTAGTGGCCGCAGGGGCAAAAGGGGTTGTATTTGGGCTTAGCGGGGGTTTGGATTCGGCAGTAGTGGCTGCTCTAGCGAAAAGAGCGTTTCCACAATCCTGCCTCGGCATTATTATGCCATGTTACAGCGACCGAAAAGATAGCGATCATGCCCAGCTAATAGCTCGTGAGTTATCTTTGTCCGTTTGTGAAGTTGTTCTGGATGCGTCTTACGATATCCTGCTTCAGACATTAAGGCAGACGGATCAGAGCGAACCTAGACGACTAGCCGCGGCTAATTTAAAGCCCCGACTGCGTATGATAACATTATACTATTTTGCGGCACAACGTGGCTATTTAGTTGTTGCTAGCACCAATAAAAGCGAACTGAATGTGGGCTATTTTACCAAGCATGGTGACGTGGGAGATATGTTGCCGTTGGGTGATCTGGTTAAAAGACAAGTAAAAGACTTGGCCCGCTATCTGGGCATACCTGATATAATAATAAACAAACCGCCCTCAGCGGGCCTATGGGCTGGTCAAACAGATGAAGAGGAAATGGGACTTAGCTATGAAGAACTGGATTGTTTTCTTTTGTCCGGGCAAGCATCGTCAAACACAGCGCGCCGCATTTTGGATCTGAAGCAAAGAAGTGAGCATAAACGTAAGCCGATACCAAAACCAAATTATTGAGCGCTTAGTTTACATTGGGACCATGTAAAGAGATCTTATTAATGGCGGGACGATTCATGGTGAAGGAAAGCTAGATGTGATAATAATAACAACTATTTACTGGCGACTTGATACTAAGTGAGGTGGTTTTATGGCTGGACATTCCAAATGGTCTAACATTAAACGGAGGAAGGCTAAGGTTGATGCCCAAAGGAGCCGGATATTTACACGCCTTGGGCGAGAAATTATGGTGGCGGTGCGGCATGGGGGTCCCGATTCGGAGCTGAATTTTGCTTTAAGACTGGCTATAGATCGGGCACGGGCTGCCAATATGCCCAACGATAATATTCTACGAGTAATTCAACGGGCCAGCGGGACCCAGGAAGATGCAGATCTGGAGGAGATAGTTTATGAGGGTTATGGGCCGGGAGGCGTAGCTATTATGATAGAATTGCTTACAGACAACAGAAATCGTACAGCGGCAGAAATACGACATATTTTTTCGCGGCATGGCGGGAATCTGGGGGAAAATGGTTGTGTAGCTTGGATGTTTAGCCAAAAAGGCTGTCTCGTTCTAGAACGAGATGGTCTTAAAAAAAATACAGATGATGTGATAATGGATGCTTTAGATGCCGGGGCAGATGATGTGCAAGAAGATGAGCAATCCATAGAGATTTTGACAGAACCAGCCTATTTTGCTGAGGTAGAGGGTAGTCTAGTAAAAAGAGGTTACAGGTTTGCTGAAGCAAAAATTTGTCGCATACCGCAAATGACGGTGAAATTGGATCGAAACGGCGCCGAAAAAATCCTTAATTTGCTGGAAGAATTAGAAGAACAAGAGGACGTTCAGGAAGTTTATTCGAACTTCGATATTCCAGACGATATTTTGGCTGAATTCGCACAGTAAAAGAAAGGGTCCCGGGCGCTTTCTTTGCATACGGAAGCTGGGAATGGGGAATACTGTATTGATAAAATAATGTAGCATTGCGGAGGGATTTTATGCGGGCTAGGTATTACCGTTCCTTGCTTTTGCGCGCTGCTTTTATAGTAGTTGGGATAGTTGTTGTAATTGTTGCGGCTACATGGATTAGAAATGGCTCTCAGCGACACAATAGCCAGCAAGCGGCGGTCCTACCGCAGTCGCCCCCGCTGTTGATGGAGCATCGTCGTTATGAAAACTGTGGGCATAATACCGAAAAGGAGTTAGAACTGTCACCAGAACTAAGGCGGTTAAAACCGGAAGAGTTAGCTCAATTATATAATGCAGCCAGTTATCAAGTGAGTGAGGAAAGGCTGAGGGTTTTTAGTAGTGAACCCGGGCTTTGCCCCCAATGCAAGGGCCGGATGTTCGTCGGCATTTATGGGGATAAGGTTGCGATGTTTTATGGAATGCCAGCCGGACCGCACCAATTGAAAGAAGAAACGAACATACCAGTGGGGAAATTACCACCCCACGCCGCTGCCGATCTAAAAGCAGGGATTCCAGTGGACAACTATGAAGAACTGCTATATTTGTTAGAAGGCCTGACCAACTAGCAGGCCTGTTTTCTTGTAGGGCAGGGTTTTGGGCCTAGGTTGTAGAAAACCATGGTAAGGGGAGGGATGTAAGCACCATGCTTATTTGTGGTGTAGACCCAGGTCTTGCCCGTTTAGGCTATGCACTGTTGGAACATGAAGGTATGCGGCCGGAAGTACGAGATTTTGGTTGTTTGGAAACCCCGGCTGAATTGCCGTTACCGCAAAGACTTCTTTTCCTATACCGGCATCTCCGCCAAGTACTAATGGTCCGGCCCCAAGCCGTGGCAATCGAGTCTTTGTTTTTCAATAAAAACACGCGCACAGCAATTCAAGTGGCGGAAGCTAGAGGGGCAATTTTGCTGCTGTGTGCTGAGATTGATGTACCGGTATTCGAATATACGCCGCCGCAAGTCAAACAGGCGGTGGTAGGGTACGGCCGGGCTGAAAAACGACAGGTTCAAATTATGCTCCAGCGGACTTTAGGGCTAAGTGGCCTTCCCCAACCTGATGATGCGGCTGACGCATTGGCAGTAGCATTTTGTCATGGGCAGGTGGCCCAATTCCAGCGTCAATTGCAACGAAGAGGTGATGGGATTGTTTGAGTATATCCGAGGAACCTTAGTGGGAAAAACCCCTGATATTGCTGTAGTTGAAGTGAACGGCTTGGGATTTGCCATCAGTATAACCGCCAATGCTTTTCGGGAGATACCGTTGGTTGGCGAGGTGTGTGAGCTCTACACTTATCTCCATGTCAGGGAAGATAATCTGGCATTGTTCGGTTTTTCTTCCCTGTTGGAGCGCTCCGTATTTATGCTTTTGTTGGAGGTGGGAGGAATTGGCCCCAGGATAGCGAAAGCAGTTTTATCTACATTTACAGCGTCATCTTTTATTCAGGCTGTCAGTAATGAGGACATGCTTGCGCTGCAGCGAGTCAGCGGTGTGGGAAAAAAAACAGCCCAAAGAATCATTCTGGAATTAAAAGATAAGTTGCGTCGCCTGGGGGAAGAAGCGGATATCCATTATGTACCCGCCTTTGATTCAGATTTGGCGGCGGCAGCCTTATTACAGCTTGGATATTCTCAGCAGGAAGTGGGCCGGGCATTATCTAAAGTGGCAGGAAATGATGACATGGCCCAGCGGGTGCGTGCGGCACTAAAAGTTCTTAGGGAGAGGTAGAACAGACAGATGAAAAAGAGGATTATAGCCGGCCAGGCCTTGCCTGGAGACAAGGAACTTGAAATCAGCCTGCGGCCGCAACGCTTGCAAGACTTTATTGGCCAACAACGGGCCAAAGCCAATCTTGAGGTCTTTATCCAAGCGGCATTACTAAGAGGCGAGACTTTGGATCATGTTTTGCTTTATGGACCACCGGGTTTAGGTAAAACCACATTAGCTCGCATCATCGGTCGCGAGTTAGGAGTAAATGTCCATGTTACTTCAGGACCGGCCATTGAACGGCCCGGTGATTTAGCGGCTATTCTTACAGGCCTTAGCCGGGGCGATGTGCTTTTTGTTGACGAGATCCATCGCCTTAGCCGGACAGTAGAAGAAATATTGTATCCAGCGATGGAAGATTTCGCTCTTGACATAGTGGTGGGAAAAGGGCCCAGTGCACGCTCATTACGGCTCGATTTGGTCCATTTTACTTTGGTAGGTGCTACCACTCGGATCGGGCTGCTTAGTTCTCCCTTGCGCGACCGGTTTGGTGTGGTGTCCCGGCTTGAATACTACTCCCCACAGGCATTACAAGAAATTCTGCTTCGTACCGCGACGGTGCTGGGGGTAAGCATAACGTCTGCTTCAGCAGTAGAAATAGCTACTAGGGCCCGGGGGACACCGCGGATAGCCAATCGGTTGCTTAAAAGAGTGCGTGATTTTGCCCAAGTTAAATCAGAAGGCATTATTTCTGTTAAGACCACCAAAACCGCATTGGATTCCTTAGAGATTGATGGACTAGGCTTGGATCGGTCTGACCGACAGTTACTTCGGGCGCTTATTAAGAATTTTGGTGGCGGCCCAGTAGGGCTTGATACTCTGGCTGCAATACTAAGCGAGGATGCCGGCACGGTTGAAGAAGTGTATGAACCCTTTTTGCTTCAAAAAGGTCTTATTGTGCGAACCGCTCGTGGGCGCATGGCTACCGCCTTGGCCCATGAGCATTTAGGTTTTAAAGCGCCAGTACAGCTTGAGCAGATGGAAATAAGGGGGAATGGGTGATGATGCCCCATCTTGATTCTACCGGTAAACTGCTTATGATTGCGGGAACGGTGTTGTTTCTCCTGGGTTTTATAATTTTTGTTGGCGGTCGTTTTTTTAAACTTGGACGGCTGCCGGGCGATATACTGGTGCAACGGGGAAGTTTTACTTTCTATTTCCCCATACTTACCTGCATCATATTAAGCATTATACTTAGTTTTGTGATAAGTCTTTTCCGACAGTAATTGCAATATTAGTTGTGGCAACACTGTGGCTTTTTGGTGGCGACGCTGGTGTTTACGGTCCAAAAGCGAGGGGTGAAAACTATGAAGGTGAGTAAAAATCATGACCGGCGGTTGATTTTGTTGATTATCGTCATACTACCTTTTGCTTTTTCACTACCGTCAATGGCGGCTCCTTTAGTGCAGGTGGGGCTATCTACAACTGAACCCACCTTACAACTGGCAGGGCAGTGCTCGGTGTTCGATTCGGCTGGCCATATAATTGCTGAAAACGACGCCGGCATTCAGCTAGAGGCTGTAGACGGGCAAGTCTGGTTAAATGGTACTTCGCATGTTGTGCTCCGTGCAGTGCCCACAGGGCTGGATTCAGCGGCTTGTATTGAGGTGAATGGCAGGCCTTACCGTGGCGATATCATTATCAGCGCTGTTGGCAATAAGGTCAAAGTTGTGAACGAATTGGATGTGGAGGAATACTTACTAGGTGTATTACCCCTGGAAATGCCACCGGCATGGCCCTTGGAAGCCCTGAAGGCCCAGGCTGTGGCAGCAAGAACGTTTGCCCTTAAAAACATCAATCTCCACCGCAATGAAGGATTTGGCTTATGCGACAGTTCTCATTGCCAAGTTTATGGCGGCGCCAGGGTGGAGTGTGCTTCTTCATCGATGGCGGTTAAAGAGACTGCTGGTATGGTTATTAAATACCGCGGCGACCTTATTGAGGCTTACTATCATGCTAGTTCAGGCGGGAAAACTGAGACTTCCGGTGCTGTTTGGGGAAGCGATAGGCCTTATTTGGCCGTAGTAACGGATGAGGCAGATCTACTTTCCCCTTACGCATCTTGGCAGGCGTGCTTTTCTCCTGAGCAAGTGGGTCAGAAGTTGGCTTCTCATGGCTATTCTATCGGCGCAATACAAGATCTTGAAATAATAAGCCGCACATCTTCTGGTCGAGCGGATTTCGTTGAAATAAAAGGATTGGAAGGGAAAGCCACAATAGCAGCAGCAACCTTGCGGCATGTGTTAGGCTTGAACAGCACTATGTTTGATATTATCATGGACAAAGAACGGTCAGGGGTGCGGACAGTGTCGGTGCTAGTGTTAGATAATACCAGTTCTTTCGTTACCACTGTTGCCGCCGGTACCAGCGTGGTTACAGCCCAGGGTACGGAAACTCTATATAGTGTGGGTACAGACACCAGTCGGGGCCGGCAAGGGGGTAGTAACATCGTCTTTCGTGGTAGTGGCTATGGTCATGGAGTAGGCTTGTCTCAGTGGGGGGCCAAAGCGCTGGCAGAAAAAGGAATGCCCGGCAATAACAACGTCTTTCTTGAGATTTTGACTCATTACTATAGAGGAGTTACAATAGAACCCTATTAATTTCGTTGCTAGGGGCGTTGAGGTTTGCAGTTGGATGATTTTAATTATACTTTGCCGCCGGGGCTTATCGCTCAAGTACCGCTTGAACAGCGCGATGATAGCCGATTGTTGGTGCTGGATCGGGATACAGGGGCGATGGAACACAAGCGCTTTCGGGACGTGCTTTCTTATTTGAAACCAGGCGACACCATAGTAATGAATAATACTAGGGTTTTTCCGGCACGTCTTCATGGGCTTCGCGTTAGCAGCGGCGGAAAAGTGGAAGTGTTGTTGCTTAAGGAATTGGAACCGGGACGGTGGGAGGCGTTGGTGAAACCAGGGCGTCGCTGTCTCCCCGGGGAAACGCTAGTTTTTGGATCCGGAGTACTTCAGGGGCTAATTAAGGAACGAACCCCAGACGGGGGCAGGATAATAAAGTTTAATCAAGGGGAGCCTAGTCTGGGTGCTTTGTTATCAAAAATTGGCGAAATGCCGTTACCGCCATATATTCGAACAAAATTGGCCGATCCAGAAAGATATCAGACTGTTTATGGGACACAGCCAGGATCTACGGCTGCCCCGACGGCTGGGTTACATTTTACACCAGAGCTGTTAGCCCAGATAAGGGCCCTTGCGGTTAATACGACATTTGTGACTTTGGATGTGGGTTTAGGTACGTTCCGTCCGGTGCGGAAGCAAAACATCAAGGCGCATCAGATGCACGAGGAACACTACGCCATTACGCCGGAAACTGCTGCCATCCTCAATTCGGCTATAGTGGGCCACCGGCGCGTAATAGCGGTCGGAACAACTGTAGTCCGTACGCTGGAAGCTGCCGGTAGCACTGGCATGATTGAGGCGGGAGAACGATGCACAGATTTGTTTATTTATCCGGGGTTTCAATTCAAAATTGTTGATGCTTTAATCACAAACTTTCATTTACCTAAATCGTCCCTTTTAATGCTGGTGGCGGCTTTTGCTGGCTATAAAAACACTATGGCAGCGTATAATGAAGCTATTTTTAACCAATACCGGTTTTTTAGCTTTGGCGATGCTATGTTAATAATTTAAGGAGGAAGCAAATGGATCTAAGGTTTCGAGAATTAGCGCGCAGCAGTGAATGCGCTGCTCGTTGTGGCATTTTTTATACCGCTCACGGCTCTGTACGAACACCTGTGTTTATGCCAGTAGGGACCCAGGCTACAGTTAAGACGTTAACTCCGGAGGATCTGTCCCAACTTGGGGCAGAAATAATATTGAGCAACACCTACCATTTGTACCTGCGTCCTGGGTCAGCTATTATAGCCAAAGCCGGAGGTCTTCACCGTTTTATGCATTGGAACCAACCGATCTTAACCGATAGTGGTGGATTCCAGATATTCAGTCTTGGCCACTTAAGGGAAATAACTGCTGAAGGAGTTTTGTTCCGGTCTCATATTGATGGTTCCCAGCACTGGTTTACGCCGGAAAGAGCAGTCAAAGTACAAGAATTATTGGGATCGGATATTGCGATGGTTTTGGATGAATGCACTCCGTACCCCATTCCTTATCAAGATGCGGCCCTGGCCGTGGAACGTACTAGTTGCTGGGCCAAGCAGGCGAAACTTGTCCACCGTCGCCAAGACCAGGCTCTCTTTGGTATTATCCAAGGAAGTTGTTATGAAGAGTTGCGAATAAAGAGTACAGACCAGCTACTAAAACTTGACTTACCGGGCTATGCTATCGGTGGGCTCAGTGTCGGGGAGCCTAAAAATGAAATGTACAAAATGTTAAATGTGGTTGTGCCCCGGCTACCAATACGCAAGCCGCGTTATCTTATGGGGGTTGGCAGCCCAGATTGTTTATGGGAAGGCGTTGAGCGGGGCATAGATATGTTTGATTGTGTGCTCCCAACTCGAATTGCCAGACACGGTACAGTATTTACCACCCGAGGCCGTTTGGCGGTCAAAAATGCTGCCTATGCAGAGGACTTCCAGCCATTAGACCCTGATTGTTCTTGTCATGTTTGCCGAAATCATTCCCGCGCTTATATCAGGCATTTGATCAATACTAGGGAAGTATTGGGGATAAGGCTTACCAGTTACCATAACCTATATTTTCTTATATCCCTCATGAAACGAATCCAGGCTGCCATTACAGAAGACCGGTTCGTAGCGGCTAAGAGGGAGTTTTTTAAGAAATATAAAAAGGCCCCAAAAAAACAATGAAAATATCTTGTGATGAAAAGGGTTTTGGTCGCTTTCGGCGAAGAAATAGTAAGATAATCCAGGGAGGGATTTAATAGTGCCACAACAATTAGTCAGCCTACTACCCATGATAGTATTCTTTGCCATTTTCTACATCTTCCTTATCCGACCACAGCAAAAACAACGGAAGGAACGACAACAAATGCTTGATTCATTGAAAAAACACGATAAGGTGGTTACTATCGGTGGTATTCATGGCACCTTGACCGATGTTAAAGAGGATCAAATTCGGCTTAAGGTTACAAATAATGTTGAGCTAAAAATGAATCGTGATGCAATTGGTTATGTGCATAGGGAAGCAAATGTCAAGGAAGGGAATTAAAAACCAGTAATTAAGATAAACCGGCAGAAACAGGCCCGCAGCCTGTTTTTTGCTTGCGAAACCTGTCATGCTATTGGTTTCTTAGGCGTATGTTAATAATAAGAAGCAAATAGCATCAGAGGTGATAACGGTGAAACCTAATCTTGGACAGGGGCGAGGACCGGGCCTGGTAGTCTCTTTGCAAGCAGTTGTTAAAGCAGTGTTTGTTGGCATAATGGTCTATGTTGGCTTAGCGTTGGTGGCGACAGTGGTAATAAGTTTTTACGCAAACCTTGAATTGCAATTACCCTTGTTCGCTTTTGTAGCCCAATATGCGGCCGCGTTTATGGCTGCCATGGCGGCTGGAATAATGGCAGACCGATGGGGGTGGGCCCATGGTCTGGGTTCTGGGATAGCTTTTATGGGATTGATATCTTTAGCCGCCGTTTTTTTGTTACCGGTTACCCCTACTTTTAGCGCAACATTGTTGTGGCGCCTACTGCCCGGCCTTTTACTGGGTTTGGGTGGCGGAATCATTGGGGCTAACTTGTAATATAGTTAGTGGCCATAAAAAACGGCCTCAGCATCAACTGGATGCAGGCAAACCTATAGTTGCTTTCATGGTGCAGCCTAGGGGTGCTGTTTTGCACATTAAGGCCTTTGGTTCAAATTACCGAAAGGAGAAGGACAAGCACTGCCGAAGGTTGTAAGGTATTTTACTTTTAGGGGGCAGGGGCAGTGCTAAAACAACAAGAAGAACCAGTAACCTTAAAGCCGCTTTCCAAGAGCCATATAAAACAAATGGTGGCGTGGGGTGAAGACGGTGAAACGAACCATTTGCTGGGGGTAAATGAAACGGCTGACTATTGGGTGCGGTGCCGAACTTTGTTGGGACAACCCAACCATCGGCTATGGGCAATAATGGTGGGTCAAGATCGTTTGATTGGGGAAGTTAAGCTCACGCAAATTTCTTGGCGTACGCGTGAGGCTGAGCTAATGGTTTTCATTGGCAATCCAAATTATCGGGGAAAAGGTTTCGGGAGTAAAGTCGTTAAAAAGGTATTGGCACAGGCTTTTGTGGTGCTAAAGCTAAGGCGGGTATACTTAAGGGTATATCAGTATAATGCCAGGGCAGTGCGTTGTTATTTGCGCTGCGGTTTTAAAAAAGAAGGGGTCTTGAGAAACCGGTACCGCTTTGGGGGGCAGAACCGTGATATTTATTTGATGTACATAGAATC
>DATERQ010000140.1:0-4108 GCA_035271345.1 bacterium
ATCGCGACCTCCCCACCAGGGTTTACAGTGAAGGCGTAGGCAGCTTCGATGAGGAAGCCCATGCTTTTGCCTTGCAACAGATGAAGACGGTGTTGGGCGTGGAAGTTGTCTAAAAATCCAAGGCCTGGTCGAGATCGTGGATTAGATCCGTTATGTGCTCCAGCCCGACGGAAAGGCGCAACATACTTTCGCTGAGGCCAAAGTTCAGCAGCGCTTGCTTAGGATAGCGAGCATGGGTCATAGCAGCCGGCAGCTCGATTAGGGTTTCGCAATCGCCTAGGCTTACGGCCAATTGGATCAACTGTAAGCGCCTGACCATGGTGGTGGCCGCTGCCAGGCCCCCTTTCAGTTCAAAACTGATCATGGCGCCAAAGCCGTCCATTTGTTTCCGGGCCAGCCCATAACTGGAAAAGGTAGGCAGGCCCGGGTACATAACCTGGGCAACTTTAGGATGTGATTGCAGAAATTCAGCCAGTTGGCCGGCATTATTTTCATGCTGACGCATTCTTAGAGCCAAAGTTTTTAAGCCCCTTAGCATTAGCCAGGCATTAAAAGGACTCATTACTCCTCCCAACTCGCACATATAATCGAACTTCAGCCGTTGGATGTACTCTTTATCGTTAGCGATGGCGATACCGCCTAAGGCGTCACCATGACCGCAAATGTATTTGGTGGCGCTGTGAACCACCACATCGGCTCCATGCATGAGCGGACGTTGGAAATAAGGAGTGGCAAAGGTATTGTCCACCACCACGGGAACGTCATGGGTTTGGGCTAGCCCCACTATACGCTCAAGGTCGATGATGGCCAGATTGGGGTTGGCGGGCGTTTCAAAAAATAAAGCGGCGGTCTTTTCATCCAGGGCGGCTTCTACTGTTTCGGGCTTGGTAAAATCCACGCTTTTGCAGCGGATATTGTATTTAGGAAGCAGGTTATGAACCACGGTAAAGCTGGAGCCATAAAGGGTTTTGTGGACAATAACGGTGTCGTCTGCTGACAGCAAGGAAAGCAGTACCGATGAAATGGCAGCCATGCCTGAGGCAAAAGCCACCGCTTCTGCTCCCTGCTCCAACACAGCCATACGCTGTTCAAACAATTTAAGGGTTGGGTTGTTGCCGCGGGTATAGATATAGCCCTCCTGGTCAAAATTCATAATGGCCTCTGCTTCACTGACATCATCAAAAGTAAAAGTGGAAGTCATGAAAATAGGCGGGTTTAAAGCATTGAAGGGGTTGCTATTTTTTGCTTCACCATGGAGGCAGAGGGTATCGAAATTAAACTGTTTTCTCATTAAATATATTCCTCCTGATTAAGTTTTTAGGGGGAGGTTTTCCCCAATTGCTATGTTAAAGATCCCTCGCTCCGCTCCGCTGTGCTGGGGATGAGATTCAAGGCGCTGGGGGGTAAGTTAAGGTGGCCCGGGTATTTTATAATGAAGCTACCTTTACTTTATAGTATAACGCAAAGATGAACTGACTGCGATGGGAATACAAAGATGGGTGATTGGGGCCTATTGCTATGATCTTGTTGTCTGTGCTATAATGGCATGGTATCAGATCTAGAAAGGGTGATAATGATGAAGAAGGGAATTCACCCTCCTTATCATAGGACTGTGGTCCGATGCGCCTGTGGTGCATCCTTTGAGACTGGATCCACGAAAGAAAACTTACGGGTGGAAATCTGCTCTCAGTGCCATCCGCTATTTACCGGCCAGCAGAAAATCATTGATACCGGCGGCCGGGTGGAGCGGTTCACAAGGAGATATGGGCTTAAGTAGCAGAGCACCGGCTCTGCTTCTTGGTGCTGGGCGCTATTTGCCTCCACCTGGGAGCGGGGTCGGTGTTTTTGTCTTAGCCTCTTTAGATAGCAGGGGGGGGAGCGATGTGAGCCGGCAGCTTGGTGGGCAGGCCGTGATTGAAGGCGTAATGATGAGGGGAAAATCGTGGGCCGCAACGGCCGTGCGCCGCGAGGATGGAAATATTGTTACTGAGGCCCAGCGGCTTTGGACACCGCCGGCCCATTTGAGCTTTTTGCGCTGGCCGGTGGTACGCGGCGGCGTGGCACTCATTTATTCGCTGGTGGTGGGCATGCGCGCCCTTAGCTTTTCGGCCGGACAGTTTGGTGGCGAAGAGGAAGAGCTCACCACGAAAGAATTGATAATGACCTTTGCCTTGGCGCTGCTGCTTGGAGCCGGACTTTTTATTGTTTTGCCCACTGTGCTTATGCGCTGGTTGGGCAGGGGCAGCAATCCGATACTGCTCAGTTTGGGTGAAGGCTTGCTCAGGTTGGTGATATTCTTCCTTTATGTGGTGAGTATCAGCTCAATTAAAGATATCCGGCGAATATTTGAATATCATGGGGCTGAGCATAAAGTGGTATATGCCTATGAGAAAAAAGGTTTGCCTTTGGAACCGGCTGATGCGGCTGAATTTAGCACTTTGCACCCCCGTTGCGGTACTAGCTTTTTGCTTTATGTAATGGTGGTGAGTATTTTGCTGTTTGCTTTTTTAGGTTGGCCGTCATTGCCGCTGCGGGTGCTGTCCCGGTTGTTGCTATTGCCCTTGGTGGCCGGTCTATCCTATGAATGGTTACGTCTGGCCGGGCTGAGCAAATCGCCGCTAATGACATTGCTGGCCACGCCAGGACTGTGGTTACAGAAACTGACTACACGGGAACCCGATGAGACCCAAATTGAAGTGGCCTTAACGGCGCTACACGAGGTTGTGCGAAGGGAACCAGAGGTGAGGTTATGAGTACCATATTTTCTAAACTAGCACAAATAGAACAAAATTATGAGGAATTGGGCCAACAGCTTGCTGATCCGGATTTGCTGGCACGCCAGGATGAATGGCGGCAGCAGGTGAAGGACCATGCCAGTTTAGAGCCGGTGGTTAGGGCCTATCGCCGACATAAACAAGTGGCGCAAGAATTAGCCGAAAACCGGGGGCTGTTGAACCAGGAGCTGGAAGCGGATTTTGCCGAATTGGTGGAGAGTGAGATTGTACGCCTGGAGGCGGAACAAGGAAAGTTAGAGCAGGAGCTAAAACTCTTGTTACTGCCTAAGGATCCCCTGGACGAAAAGAACGTTATTATGGAAATCCGTGCCGGTGCCGGCGGTGACGAAGCGGCCTTATTTGCCGGCGAGCTGTTCCGCATGTACCAACGGTATGCTGAGAACCGCGGCTGGCGAACAGAAGTCTTGGCATCACATCCCACAGAATTGGGCGGCTTTAAAGAAGTGGTGTTTGGCATCAGCGGGCACAGGGCCTACAGCCGACTTAAATTTGAAAGTGGGGTTCACCGGGTGCAGCGCATTCCGGTCACTGAATCCGGCGGTAGAATCCATACCTCCACCGTGACGGTGGCGGTGCTACCGGAAGCGGAGGATGTGGATGTGAAGATCAATGCCAATGAGCTACGGATAGATACTTTTTGTTCCAGCGGGCCCGGCGGTCAAAGTGTGAACACAACCTACTCCGCCATCAGGATTACCCATTTGCCCACTGGATTGGTGGTTACCTGCCAGGATGAAAAATCCCAACTAAAAAACCGCGACCGTGCCTTGCGGGTATTAAAGGCCCGGCTGTTTGACTTAGCCCAGGCGGAGCAGCAGGCGGAGTTGGAAAAAGCCAGGCGTAGTCAAGTGGGGACCGGTGATCGCAGCGAGCGCATCCGGACTTACAATTTCCCCCAAAATCGCATTACTGACCATCGCATTGGTCTCACTATCCATCAGCTTGAGGCGGCGTTGGAAGGGGATTTGGATCCGGTGATCGAGCCCTTGATCACCACCGAGCAAGCTGAAAAAATGCGTCAAGTGGGATAAAACACGATGACCTTACAACGGACCTGGCAGCAAGGGATAAAGATTTTACGGCGGGCAGGAACAGAGACGCCAGTTTTAGATGCCGAAGTATTGCTACGGCATGTTACTGGTTTTAGCCGGGAGGCGTTTTACCGGGAACTTATGACTCCTTGGACTGGGAAATTTCAACCTGAATGGATGGAAATACTCCACCGGCGGGCTCAAGGCACGCCGGTGGCTTATCTGGTGGGCAGGAAGGAATTTTTCGGTCTGGAATTAAAAGTGACAGAGGCGGTGCTGGTG
>DATERQ010000141.1:0-10476 GCA_035271345.1 bacterium
GAATCTCGTGTTCCTTCAATTCAGTTGCAGCTCTTTTTGCCCCTGGGACTTTCCTCAAACCCAGCGCTCTGCTTTCTGCCCTCGGTACCGCTTCAGCGGAAGCCAGGGTATGGTCCTGGCTTCCGCTGAAGCGGTACCGAGGGCAGAAAGCAGAGCGCTGGGTTTGAGGAAAGTCCCAGGGGCAAAAAGAGCTGCAACTGAATTGAAGGAACACGAGATTCAGGTGGTGGATGAGGCTCGCTCCCGTGGTTTTACGCCTTACTTTATTACCATCTATCTGGCTTCCGATTGCGTAATGAAAAGCGTCCGCGTATTTTTGATTTTCCAGCGTCTGCAGGAGGAGGGGGAAATTTTACGAGCGGAACCGCCGGTGGACGATTTGGAAGAGGAAAAGTTTGGAAACAATTTCCGGTTACTGTACCTTTCAAAACTGGATCAAGAAGCGATCGAACGACTGGTTACTGATGTGGTGGATGTGACCGAAGCCGAAATACAACCCATTGAAGCCGATAAGACGACAGTACTAACGGCCGCCGCTGTTGGCGAGCCCATGACCAAGAGGGCCCATCGTCACTTAACCACCCAAACGGTGCGGATCGATATCCAGCGCCTAGATAACTTGATGAACCTGGTGGGGGAGTTGGTAATAACAAAAACACAGATCGAACGGTTGCTCATGGTTCACGACTCCACCGAAGCGGAAGAGGCGCTAAAATCGTTGTCACGAGTTGCCGGGGGGCTACAAGACGGTGTAATGAAAGCGCGGATGGTTCCGTTGGCACAAGTATTCAATCGTTTTCCACGCATGGTGCGTGATTTGACCCGGGAGCTGGGGCGGGAAGTGGACTTCACCATCAAAGGAGAAGATACCGAACTGGATCGCAGCGTTATCGATGAAATCGGCGATCCCCTGATGCATTTGCTGCGCAACGCCATCGATCATGGTATTGAAGGCCCAGAGGTCCGAACACGAAAAGGCAAGCCGGCTACAGGCAAAGTGCGGCTTAACGCCGGTTATGAAGGAAATCATGTTACTATTTCCGTGGAAGATGACGGTGAAGGCATAGATCCAGATACGATATTGCTTCAAGCCCAAAAGAAAGGTCTTATTTCAGAGGCGGAGGCGAGCCGGCTTACAGAAGCCGACACCTATCGCTTATTGTTCCTGCCCGGCTTTTCCACTTCCCAGGACGTGAGCGATATTTCTGGCCGCGGGGTAGGATTGGACGTGGTTCAAAACAAAATTGACTCTCTGGGCGGAACAATAGAAGTAAGTAGCGTAAAAGACAAGGGAATGCGCTTTAGCATCCGCTTACCCCTCACACTGGCTATTATCCAGGCCCTAATGGTGGAAACCGGGGCTGAAACATTTGCTTTACCGCTGGAGACAGTGGAAGAAATCAGGGTTATAAAACCCTCCCACATTACACATATCCGATCACAGGAAGTCATGGTTTTGCGGGGTGAGGTAATACCCCTAATCCGATTGGGGCATCTATTGGGCTGTCGGGAGAGCAGCCAGCCGGCGGAAGAGTTGTCGGTGGTGGTTGTTCAGGGCGATGGTGGTTGTGCCGGTCTGGCGGTGGATAATTTATTGGGCCAACGGGAAATTGTGATCAAATCTTTGGATCGATTCCTGGGCAATTTACCTGGTATTGGTGGTGCCACTATCCTCGGCGATGGAAGAGTGGCCCTGATTTTGGATCCCGCCGGCATTCTTAATTTGGCCGGTAAGTCTCAACATGATGTTCGCCGGCACTAATGTTCCACACCAAAACAGCGTGGCTTACAAAAACGAGATAGGGAGGGCCGAAAATGGAGCGCACGGAAAGGCAGTTGGTGGTATTCAATCTGGGCCAAGAAGAGTATGGGGTCGACATCCTGCAAGTTAGAGAAATCAAGCGGCTATCAGCGATAGTCCGAATACCCCATGCCCCTGCTTTTGTGGAAGGGGTTATTAATCTACGGGGAAATATCATAGCGGTTATTGACCTTCACAAACGATTTGATCTTGGCGAAACGGAAGCTACTGACGAAAGCCGTATTGTAATTGTCAACGTCCGGGATATAACTGTCGGTATCACCGTGGACGCGGTGTCAGAAGTTATTACCTTGGAAGAAGATGCTTTAACACCGCCGCCGCCTTTAGTAGCCGGTGTGGAAGCGAGTTTTATTGAAGCAATCGGTAAGCTAAAGGACAGGTTGTTGATATTACTAAACATGGACCGCATTTTAGGCTTGGATGAGATGGCTAAAATCGAACAGGTAACTGAAAAAGCAGCACAGGAAGGTGTAGCAGGGTGAATCTAGAATGGTCTGACCTCCACTACGATGTGCTTAAAGAAGTAGGTAACATCGGGGCCGGCAATGCAGCCACCGCTTTAGCCGCACTGCTTAATGAACAAATCAAAATGCAAGTTCCCCAAGTAATATGGCTGCCCCTAGGCGAAGTCTCCAACCGTCTTGGCGGTGCCGAAGAAGCAGTGGTGGGGGTGCTGCTTGATGTGGAAAGTAAAGCACCATGCACTATATTGGTTGTATTTCCACTCCAACGAGCCTTGCTTTTGCTCGATATTTTATTCAACAAACCCCTGGGTGAATCCGATTGCATTGATGAAATGGGAGCGTCGGCTTTGCAAGAGGTGGGGAACATTCTGGCCGGGTCCTATTTAACCTCGCTCAATAGTTTTACTGGCCTTGGGTTTATTCCCATGGTGCCGGCCATAGCGGTAGACATGGCTGGAGCCGTACTAGATTATGTGTTGGCCGAGTTCGGGCAAGTGGCAGACCAGGTATTACTGATAGAAACAGAGTTTTTGGCTTTAGGTGAGGAAATCTATAGTTATTTTTTTCTTGTGCCCAAGTCTGATGCATTAGAGGCTATCTTCGCCGCCCTGGGGGTGGGCCATACGTGAAGGAAACACAGCGGGTAGGTATGGCCGATTTAGCGGTGGCTTCAGCGCCAGAGGTGCTAATGACCATCGGTCTTGGTTCTTGTATTGGGGTGGCTTTGTATGACAGCATAGTTCGAGTAGGCGGTCTAGCCCACGTAATGCTGCCCAAGTCCAATGGTCCATTGGTCTCAAATCCAGCTAAATTTGCCGATACCGCATTACCGCTGCTGATAAGAAAAATGGGTGATCAGGGTGCGCAGAAGCAACGCCTCACCGCTAAACTAGCAGGAGGGGCTCAAATGTTTAAATTGGAACGAGCCACTGATACCATGCGGATCGGAGCCAGAAACTTAGAAGCCATTGTTGAATGGTTGGAAAAAGAAAGGATTCCCATTGTGGCCCAGGACACTGGCGGCAACTGGGGCCGGACCGTGAAACTTGATACTGAGAACGGGGATTTTTTAGTACGAACCATTGCCCACGGTGAAAAACGGTTGTAATTCCCGTTTGCAGCGGCTGGGGAGGTGGTACCATGAATATTTCCGAAGCCTGGCACCGATACAAAAATAATCAGGATCAAGCTGCCTGGGAGCTCTTGGTGGAAACCTACGCTTCCCTGGTGAAACACGTTGCCGGCCGGCTTTCCTTGACGCTACCAGACCATGTGGAGTACGATGATCTTGTGGCAAGCGGAGTGTTTGGTTTGCTTACTGCCATTGAGAGATTTGACCCCCAGCGCCAAATTAAATTTGAAACTTTCGCCACTAGCCGTATTAGGGGGGCAATCTTAGATAGCCTTCGAGCCACTGATTGGGCCCCACGATCTTTGCGCCGGCGGGAGCGTGATCTTGCCCGGGCCTATGGCAGCTTAAAACAGCGCTTGGGGAGGCCTGCCACGGCAAAAGAAGTGGGTAACGAATTGGGCATCGATAAGAATGAATTGCACGATCTGGAACGCCAAATTAATCAAGCTTCTCTTTTATCTTTAGATGCCCCGCTACAAGCCACCGCTGCCGGGGAACAAGTTTCTCTTGGAATGCAAACGCCGGCCGATAAGGGCGATCCGGCACAGGCTTTAGAAGAAGAAGAAAAACGACGATTGCTGGCGACGGCGGTGACAGCCCTGCCGGAGCGGGAACAACTAGTGGTGTCGCTTTATTATTACGACGACCTCAATATCAAAGAAATTGCTCAAATACTTGGCGTAAGCGAATCCAGGGTATCCCAACTGCATACCCGGGCTCTGTTAAGACTGCGGGGGGACCTTGTTTCTTATCAGGAAGAACTGGGGCTGGCCGAACGATCATCAGCAAGGATAAAATACGCAGCCAGGCGGGTGAAATAAAATGACGGTCAGAGGCGTGGAACAAATAATGCCGAAAGCTGACCATATGAGCCGGGTACAAAAAATTGCTGAAGATGGATCTACTGCCGAACGATTTGTCCTGGAACTAAACCAAGAACTGCAAGCAAAACGCCGCGCGGTGCCTGAGACAGCAGATACCAAACAACAACGGGTCGGGGATTCCGACCCTCATGACCGCAGCAAGCAGGACTCGCCTAAAAAGGAATCAGATTCTATGGTTAAAAAACACATACTATTGGATAATGCTGCTCCGGGGCGCGGTGAGCATTTGGATGTTCGCACTTGAACAGGAGGGCCGATATGCATATTATTCTGTTATTATTGGCGGCCTTAGCCAGCGGATATATCGGTGGATCTGTGGCTGTAAGCAGCGCCCGGGAGCGGGAACTGGAACACATGCGTCAGGGCCTAGGCGAACTGTTATCGGAACTGGAATATGCGGCTGAAGAAGGTTGTGAACGATTGCTTCAAGAACGGCTTAAGCTGGAGCAAATGGTAACGCCGTTGCAAGATAAAGACCTACAGCCCCTGCCCGCCAACGCTATCTCCATTCCCCTAGAACCACCACACGCCAAGCTTACACCGACGGTGGGGCCGAGGCAGCACGAACCGGGTGAGCCGCCACAACTTTGGGGCCAAGTATTGCAGTTGGCCCAGGAGGGCAAAAGCCGGGCCGAAATAGCCCAAAGGCTTGATCTGGGGCAAGGCGAAGTGGAATTAATTTTACGAATACAGGCTGACTCCCATTCCACCCCGCTCCCCAGGCTAAACCCCTAAAGAACACCCTCGGATGCAGGCTGGCCCTGTACCGCCCTGCCCCTGCTAACAAGCTTCACTAATTTTCCACCGCCCCTGTATCTTGTGTGCACAGGGGTATTATATTTGATCGGAGGCTGGTTTAGAAATGGTAGTAACCTATCAAAGTCCGGGTTTTAACCGGGGAGTGAAGACTTTAGCCCAATTTATGAGGGAGTCCGCCCAGACTGTGTTATTGACTGGGGCTGGAATGGACACTCAAAGCAATATTCCTGATTTCAGAAGTAAAAGCGGCTGGTGGAGAAAACTGGATCCCAGTACCGTAGCCAGCGTTGCCACACTTGAACGGAATTACCCTCTGTTTCACCAGTTTTATAGCATGCGCATTAAAATGCTGGAAAATGTTGAACCCCACCCTGGGCATCGGATTTTAGCTCAATTGGAACAGGAAGGTGTCATAAAGAGCATTGCCACCCAAAATGTCTCTGGCTTACACCGACAGGCCGGAAGTAAGGCCGTTTATGAGCTACACGGCAATATTAAGGCCATAAGGTGCAACCACTGTAACAGTGATGCCTGCCTGGAAGATTTTTTGAACCAAAGAAACTGTTGCGTTTGTGGGGAAAACATGCTTCGGCCCAACGTGGTACTGTTCGGGGAATTATTGCCTCAAACTGCATGGCAAGCTGCCCAACAGGATATTGAACATAGCGACCTTTTGATTGTTATTGGCACCAGTTTAAAGGTGGGACCGGTAAACCAATTTCCTTTATTGGCGCCTGGCAAAGCAGTACTGATAAACAATGAAGATGTGGGCTCCAGCCGTGATTTCCAGCTCAAACTCATTGGCCCGGCCCAAGAAATCCTGGAAGAGCTGGGCCATCTCCTGACCCGCTTATCCTAAATTGTCTCCTGTTAGCCATTGTATCTAATTGCAATGTGTGGTAACATATTTCGCGTACGAACTATTTTCTGGAGGTTGTGCCCATGACCGAGGCAACTCCAAATCAGGTGGAACGGGTGGGCTGGTACTTACGGCACATTTCCCGTTGCCTTGACCGCGACATGGCTTTTTTATTATCGCGAGAAGGGCTCACCTTTGCTCAGATGCTGGTACTGCGTCAGATTAAAGCCAGCCAATGCACAACGTTAGCGGAACTAACCGACCAGCTAAAGTGGGCTGCCAGTACCCTGTCAGGGATCATAAAGCGCCTGGAACGCGATGGACTGGTGGAGAGACTGCCGGATCCATCCGATTTAAGAGTGTATCGCCTCTGCATCACCCCTAAAGCCCACCAAGTTCTTGAGGTGACATGCAAGGCTTACAACGAGCATTTGGCTGGCATCTTATCACATTTTCAAGGGGAAGAATTAACGGCCCTTATCACCGGCCTGGAAGGGCTGTGGAGAGCGGTCCGAAAGGAACAACCACAACGGCTGGACTAGAGTCAAGTTGCAATTTATCGCTGTTATACATATGGCATAGCAGGAGGACTGATTGTGGACAGAAATAATAAAATGGGTACAGAAAAAATAACAAGACTGCTGTTGCAGTTTTCCCTTCCGGCCATTGTCGGCATGCTGGTTAATGCGCTATACAATATTGTCGACCGAATATTTATCGGTAACAGTGCTGAATTAGGAACTTTGGGGTTGGCCGGCCTCACCATCAGTTTCCCTATAATGATGATAATGATGGCGTTAGCTGTTTTGTTCGGTATTGGCGGTGCCACCTTGTTCTCCATCAGGCTTGGCGAAGGAAAACCAGAAGAAGCTGAGAGGGTTCTTGGATTAACATCCTTGCTGTTAATTCTATCGGCGCTTACACTTACCGTGGTGGGGAATATATATTTAGAGTCCTTATTGAAGGCTTTCGGTGCTAGCGAAGCGGTGCTGCCCCATGCCATGGAATATATGCGGATCATACTGTTAGGTGCGGTTTTCCAAGGTATTAGCATGGGCGGCAACAACTTTATCAGGGCCGATGGCAGCCCTAAAATAGCCATGCTGACGATGTTTTTAGGCGCTGGTTTCAACATCTTGTTCGATCCGTTATTAATCTATGTATTTGGTTGGGGTATGGCCGGGGCTGCCATCGCCACCGTTGGCGGCTGGGTATTGACCTCAATCTGGGTGGGCTTTTATTTTTATGGTAGCAAATCAAAAAGCGCGGCTAAATTTAAGCCGGAAAACGCCCGCTTTGATCCGGCTTTGGCCCTGCGCATTACCCTCACCGGTGTTCCTGCCTTTACGATGCAGGTTTCCAACAGCGTGCTCAACGTAGTATTGAACAAAAGTTTGGCATTTTACGGGGGCGATATTGCCGTCTCTGGTATGGGCATTATCAACGCTATTCAAACCATAATGATTATGCCACTGATTGGGATTAATCAGGGGACCAGTCCCATCGTGGGCTTCAATTTTGGTGCCCGTCAATATGACCGGGTAAAGGAAGCAATAAAATGGGCTATTGTGGGTGCATCCACAGTGACCGTTGCCGGCTATGTTCTAATAAAAGCAGTACCGGAACTGCTAATTACCATGTTTAACCGAGAACCGGACCTTATCGCATTTGCTAGTCGGGGCTTGTCCATTTGGTTTTACTTTTTGCCGGTGGTGGGTTTTCAAGTGGTGGGAGCAAACTACTTCCAGGCGGTGGGGAAGGTGCGGCCCGCCATCCTACTAACCCTTACCAGGCGCGTGCTAATTTTGGTCCCGGCTATTATTATTTTAGCCCAACGGTACGGGACCGACGGCATTTTGGCGGCCTCACCGTTGGCTGATATTTTGGCAGCGGCAATTACCGGGATTTGGCTTAGCCTGGAATTGAGACAGTTGGGCAAAGAGGGACAGCCGGGATTTGGGCTTGAGGGATCAGGGCAAAAAGCTTGACAAGTCAACTACGAAGTGATAAATATACTGTAGCAACATAATTTAATAGTTTCTTATCAAGAGCAGGCGGAGGGAAGGCCCCAATGAAGCCCGGCAACCCCGTCCCGGCGGCGGAAGGTGCTAATTGCCACAGGAACATCCTGAGAGATAAGACGACGGCTGTTAACCTCTTCTTAGCTCGGGAAGGGGTTTTTGGTTTTTTTAATTGCTATTTGGTTTTGAGGAGGTAACAGAATTGGGAGTGGAAAAATCGCTGGCGGAAATTAATGACAAAATTAAGAGTGGTAAAGTAGTAGTTATGACTGCTGAAGAAATCATTCCGGTCGTTCAACAATTAGGAACAAAGGAAGCTGCTGCTAAGGTTGATGTGGTGACCACGGGAACTTTCGGTGCGATGTGTTCCTCCGGTGCTTATTTTAATTTTGGCCATACTAAGCCCCGAATGAAAATGACCAAAGTATGGCTAAACGATGTCAATGCCTACACCGGTATTGCCGCCGTGGATGCTTTTATTGGGGCTACCGAAGTGGTGGAAAACGACCCCCTCAACAGTCTGCATCCCGGCGAATTTCGTTACGGCGGCGGTCATGTCATCCATGACTTAGTGGCCCGAAAACCCATTCGGCTGCGGGCCACAGCCCACGGCACCGATTGTTATCCGCGCCGTGAAATAAACACAGTGATTACCCTTGATGAGCTTAATCAAGCAGTTCTGTTTAACCCCCGTAATGCTTATCAAAATTATAACGTAGCTGTAAATTTGTCCGACCAAACCATATATACCTATATGGGTGTCTTAAAGCCCCATCTTGGTAACGCCAACTATTCCACTTCCGGACAGTTAAGCCCCTTACTAAAGGATCCCTACTTTCGGACCATAGGTATTGGCAGCCGGATATTTTTAGGGGGCGGCATCGGTTATGTGGCTTGGCAGGGTACCCAGCACTGTCCCCATATAACAGAACTGCCCAACGGGGGCAGCTTAGTGGAAGGTGGTACCTTGGCTGTAATCGGCGATCTTAAACAAATGCAGCCCCAATGGTTGGTGGGAGCTTCTATGCTAGGCTACGGCGTTTCTTTAGCCGTGGGTATCGGAGTGCCAATCCCCATTCTTAACGAGGAAGTCCTGTACTGGGCTTCCCGGTCCGATGAAGAGATATATGCCCCGGTAATAGATTACGGTTTGGCATACCCGACCGGAAACGCAGAGCCGTTAGACTATGTTACTTATGCCCAATTAAAATCTGGCACCATAACGGTGGACGGGAAAAAGGTTCCGTCAGGGCCCATGTCCAGTTATCCCCAGGCCCACAAGATTGCCACCAGCCTTAAAAGCTGGATCCAACAGGGCCGTTTTCTACTCACAGAACCAGTGGAGCTGCTGCCGTCTATAGGCGCGGCCCAATCGCTGACCGGTTTGCCAGAAAAATAAAACCGCCAAATCATAGAAAGGGTGACTTCATATGGCTCCGGAACGGATAGTCCTTCATTTTACCGCTACCAATGCAGACCAGCCGGTGATTTATCATTTGGTTAAAAATTATGATCTTATCATCAATATTTTAAAAGCCAAGATCAACCCCCACAAAGAAGGGATGATGGTTTTGGAACTTCAGGGGGAGCCGGGGAAATATGCCCAAGGCTTGGAATATTTGCGCTCCATGGGTGTTACCATTCAACCTTTAAGCGAACAAGTTCAACGCAATGTAGATTTATGCAATCATTGCGGCGCTTGTGTAAATGTCTGCCCTTCAGGAGCACTACATTTACAGCGACCAGATATGACCGTTAGCTTCGATAACGAAAAATGCCTGGTTTGTTTAATGTGTGTTAAAGCCTGCCCCTATAAAGCAATGGAGGTACACTTTTAGCCTTGGCCTATATAAAGCGTAGTTACCGTTCTTCTTTTAGCCAGGATGATATGGTTCATTTTCAGGTTGCCTATAAAAGTAGCGATCTCGACATCGGAATCCCTCGAGATCGCTACCTTCCCACCTTTGTTGGTCGCGCCCAGGCAATTGTAAGGGCATACCACCGACAGCTTCAGGCTTATATTGATGAACACCCTGCTTTTGGTTTTTCCCTGGTTCCCTGTGCCGCTTGGGCCCAAGCCCCCGCCATCGCCAAAGATATGGCAGCGGCGGCTGAGCTGGCCGGTGTTGGCCCCATGGCCGCCGTAGCCGGGGCTGTGGCCCAATATACGGCCTTGGACCTGGTGGGCGACGAGGCAGAAATAATCATTGAGAACGGCGGCGATATTTATCTAAACACCTCAAAATCCCGCACCATTGGCATCTTTACCGGGGAGGGATCTGTTTTTAACAACCGGCTGGCTTTGAAAGTCAAAGCCAGCTCAAATCCAATGGGCATTTGTACCTCATCGGGCACTGTGGGGCCGGCCCTAAGCTTTGGCTGCGCCGATGCTGCCATTATCATAGCAAAATCGCCTATTTTAGCCGATGCCGTGGCCACCGCCACTGGCAATAGGGTCAAAGAGCCGGCCGATGTGGGAAAAGCAGCTTCTTTCGCCGCTTCCATCCCCGGCGTCCTTGGGGCTGTGGTCATGGC
>DATERQ010000142.1:0-2442 GCA_035271345.1 bacterium
CCAACAGCCCTTCCCTATTTCCGTGTATGTCCCGGTAGATGGTAAGCAATATTTTAAGTTGTGCTTGCCCTTTTATTTCTTCGTCTGTAAACCGGGAAACATCGTAAAGCAGATATTCATAATCTGGGATGAAGGGCTTAACATCCTCCGGTAATTGCTCAAACTCTGGAATCAATGCCCCCAACGAGGTTTTTATTTTCCAACTTTGCTCGCCATGGTATACCACTAGTGGAATAATGATGGGTAGGTATTCAAAACTTTCTTTTTCTACTTTTGCCACCCAAATATCTGTCATATAGCGCAATAGTTGCAAAGCAATATTCCGGCTGGGGTAGCTTTTATGTTCAAAGAGAAAATAGATGTAGCCTACACGTTGTTTAATTTTTGCTTTAAATAAAAGGTCCGAATAGCTTTCTTGTAATTCCTTGCTGATAAAACTGTCCTTTTGCGGCCTCAAAGAAGCGGTGTCAATTATGGATTTAATGCTCGGCGGTAGATAGTTAACCAAAAAGTCTTCCGCTACCGCCACTTCCCCCAGCGTCTTTTTGAAAAACCTATCATGGGGATTATGGATTTCCAAACGATCACCTGCTTTTCTTATATTATATCAGCTTGCTTTTCTACATGCTAGATGCAAACAAAAGGGATGTTAGATGCTGCATTGGGGTCATTAATATATTAATTCAAGGGCCTCGGGCTGGGGATGATTTTAGTGACTGCAGGGACGTACCCGGTGGTAAATCATGCCTCGCTATAAATATGATGTAGTTGATCTATGGGGCGGAAGTAAGAAAACCGCGCCTACTGGCACAGCAGGCGCGGCAAATGAGTGCTAATTAGCCATTTCCCGGGCTACTTTTTCCACTTCCTTCTTTGACAGCCCGGTTAATTTCACAATTAAAGCTGGTTCTATCCCTTCTCTGACGGCGTTTTTGACTACTTCGAGCTTACCCTCACCCCTACCTTCTTCTCTTCCCTCCGCCTTTAGCATTTCAGCAATAGTCATTACCGCCTCACTCCCTTCTGGGTGAGTTGTCGTAACCTCTTTGATTATCCGCTCCAGGTCGGTTTTGGTCAAGGTCTTGTGGTATTCTATCTCGGTTTCCTTGTGTTTGGGCTCCTGTAAATATCCCATGATCTCTATACAGATTTTAGGAGTGGGGGAGGTTCTTTAAAAACTCTACGATCTCTTTTGCTTTGGCTGGGCAGCCGGACAGGTTATGCTTTAACCCGGCGGTACAGACACCCACACCAATTCCATCCTCTCGGTGATCGCGAAACTCCTGGCCGATCTTTATTGGCCCTGGCAACCGATTTAGTTGGCCTTCTTCTTGCAGCCGGGCTAAGGCCCGGATGACGCTTCCATAGCAGATGGAACAGGCAGAACGGGCATCCACATACTTGCTTAGCTGACGAGCCAGGGGTGATGCCAAGGCGGATGAAGATGGATGCTTATCGGTTCCAAGCTCGATGATCTCAGCGGCGTCAAGATCGGCACTGCCCAGGCCCATTTGTTCTGCCAAGGCAAGGTATTGAATGGAGGCTGGATCAAGCCCGATTTGTTCTGCAGCATAGGCATCCACCAACACCGGATCAAAACCTACCATAACCTGGTTCATGGCAATGGGGTTGCCGCCTTCTTCGAAGGTGAGGTCGCCACAGATTCCATCCACTACGATTAAATTTGTTTTTAAGGCCATGTTCAAAGCGGCAATGGGCCGATGGAGGCCCAGGGAGTGAAAGCGCCGTTTTTCCCGATCGGGAATGCAGCCTTTAAGGTTTTTAAGGGCGCAGGTGAGGCCGGTCTGGCAATGGGCTTTTAGCACAGGAACATTGATAAGATAATCCAGTTCCAAAGCGGTCTTGCAAATAGATAGGTCCAGACCAGCGGCCTTTACCGTGACTGCTTGGTCGTGCTTAAGATCTACCAGCCTGATTCCATATCTAGAGGCTAGGTTGTCATAACCGCAAACGTTAAAAGCACGGGCGGTGCTGTAACCTATGGCGCTGCTCTCGATTACCACAAGTTTCCGGCAGCCTAAGGCCTGCAGGTATTCGATAATACCAGCTACCAGCCCTACGTGAGTGGTGGCACCCAGGGCGGCCGGCTGGTCCAAAACTAAATTAGGCTTGATGCCAATTCGTACGCTGGTATCAATGCTGTCAGCCGCAGCAGCAGCTTCCAGCGCCAGCTGCGCCATCTGCTTGGGCTTACTCCCGTATGTTATCACCAATCGGTTCACATTTACTCCCTCCACACACCCATTGCTGGTACAGTATCTATTATATCAGATGGGAACCGGATGGTTTATTTTTTGCTTCGGTACCACCGGGTAAAAACCGAGCAATTGGAGGGAAAGGCACCTCTGTGGAGAAATATTGGCAAGAGGCTGAAGTCAGGCTGAAATTATAACAGGGGGCTTGGAAGCTGGGGTCACGGCC
>DATERQ010000143.1:0-2173 GCA_035271345.1 bacterium
CCTCACTACCTTTACTACTAGCGTCAGCGCCGCCACCTTTTTTGCCCCGATGTTATTGGGTTTCTTCTGGCAAGAAACCACCCGGGAAGGGGCCCTGGCCGGGGCAATTTTAGGCGGGGCTTCGGCAATATTGTGGCAGCTCTTTAGCCCACTTAAAATCCCGGCCGCCTTGCCTTCTACCGCCTTCTCTTTCCTGGTGATCTATTTGGTGAGTGCTTACGGACCCCAAGACCATAGAGTGAAACTTCCCGCAGAGCAAGCTGCCTAGTTTGGATATAATAAGCCCGGCCGCTGCTGCGCCCAGCCGAGCACTGGTGCGGCGGCGGCGGCAGGCGAAACTGAGGCCATTATTGCAATAGAGAAGGAGAGAGCTTGCTATGGAAACCGATCGGCTTTTAAAATATATTGTCGGTGAAAACATTGATGATGTGGTCAATTTGGACTTGCGTGGTTACGGTATCTCCCGGATCTTGTATGATGCGGCTCGCTCGCGTTGCCGGACCCCGCTCTGTATGAATGCTGCTGAACAGTTAAAGGAGCGGCTGGCGACGGGGGGTTACATGTTCATTTTAACCGGCTTCGTTTTTTTGCCCCATGAAAAAGGGGAATTGGATGGTTTGACCGGGTCGGTGCTGGTGGCCAGGGCGGCCATCAAAGCCTGGGGCGTAAAGCCGGTTATAATATGCGAGGAAAAACTGGTTCCGGCGGTAAAAAATGTGCTCCGGGCTGCTGGCATTCAACCGTATGACAGCATTGACGAGATCGAAAACTTACCCATTGCAGCGGCGGTAATTGGTTTTTCCACTGCTGCTGCCAGGGCCAAAGAGCAAACAGATGCACTAATTTCGAAAAGAATTCCAGAGGTGGTACTCAGTATTGAAAAACCCGGGCGCAATCACCGCGGGTTTTATCATATGGGCCAAGGGAGCGAAGTCAGCTATCTGGCTGCTAAAGTGGATGACCTTTTCTTGGCTTGCCAACAAGAAGGGGCAACTGGCATCGCCATCGGTGACCACGGCAATGAAATCGGGCTGGGCAGCATTGAAAAGCAGGTCCGGTCTTATATTCCATTTGGGGATAAATGCCAGTGTCAATGCGAAGGCGGAATCTGTGCGGCCACGGCGGCAGACCACTTAATTACTGCCAGCACCTCGGATTGGGGCTGCTACGGCCTGACGGCGGCCATGGCCTTCTTGGAACAAGATCTGGATCTTATGCCGGACAAGGACTTGGAAAGAAAAGTATTGGAAACGGCAAATCAAAACGACCTCATCGATGGTTCCGGTTGGGTTATCCCGGCCATTGACGGCATCGGTCTAGAATATAATATGTTGGTGGTGGAGGTTCTGCGCAATTGTGTCAGCTACCCCTTAAAAACAAAGGAAAGATACAAAGATAATTTTAAACGGGTAACAGAGCTGGGTTTTTATCACGAACTGCTTAAATAGGGTGGTGCAGACATGGGCTTTTCCAATTCTGAGTATCGATCATATTTTGAAGCCAATAAAGAAAAAAATCTCGAACGAATGGTGGAGTTTTTATCTCAACCTTGCATTCCATCGGATAACATCGGTTGTATGGAATCAGCCACCTTGTTGATGAAATACTATCGCGAACTGGGTTGTCAAGAAGTTGAGCTGATCGACACTGCCTCTGGGCGACCCGGTGTTTGGGCTTATCTCGACAGCGGGGCCGAGAAAACCCTGGTTAACTATTGCATGCTGGATACCAAACCGGCTGACCCCGCTGGCTGGTCCTCGCCTCCGTTTGAGGCTAAAACTGTCCACCGAGAACCATATGGGCCGGTAATTGTCGCCCGCGGCGCCCAAGGGCGAAAAGGCCCCTACCTGTCTTGGCTTAATAGTCTCCGGGCTATTATTGACCTCGAGGGCCGGCTGCCGCTAAATATTATGTTCCTAGCCGAAACAGAAGAAAATGTGGGTAGTCCTAACTACGGCCGTTTTGTTGAACAATATCAAGACCGCCTCCGGCAGGCCCAAGGGGCCTTTTGCCCCGGTGCCGTCCAGGCTGAAGATGGGCAAGTTAAACTTACTCTGGGTTACAAAGGACTAATTAATTTACGCTTTACCGCCGCTGGGGAACTATGGGGTAAAGGGCCCCAAAAGAAGGCTATTCACGCTTCAGCCCATAGTTTGATCGAAAGCCCCACTTG
>DATERQ010000144.1:0-3677 GCA_035271345.1 bacterium
TAGACCCCGCAACGGTTTGCGGGGTTTTTGCTTTGGCCCGATATGATGCTGAAGATGCGTTTCGGTGCCCAAACGGTGCCCAAATTTTATTTTAGCTTGTTGCCAGCACAAGCAACCCAATAAGATCCTGGAGTACGGATAGCTTTTCTTCTGGGCTGCCTCAGTTCCGATTGAAGGTCCCGACCCTTTCTATTCACATCCCCCAGGGCCTTGTTGAGAGGTTGAACAATAAAGCAGGCTGGCAACGCCAGGTTTATACCGATCCTAAAATCCTGGCAGGAAATTAAGTACAAGAAGGTACGGGCTGCAATTCAAAGAACCATTGATTATTTGCTGGAGGAAGGAACAATATTTTAGCCCGTGGGCCTCCGGAACGTTTCTATTTACCTCCTCATACCCTGTGTAGACTCTCGGAAATTACTTTTCCTTGATAGGATTGACTTTCTAGGTCGGTCCTTTTTGATTTTCCTCCAAAAACCCCAAAATGGTTGGTATCAACATTGTGCGATACGTGACGGTATCCACCCATAAATGGTGGCGGTTGATCTTAGTCGCCGATTGTCGTTGCAAACGCGACTTGACTTTTTCAAAATACCCCCAAAGTCGGTTTGAAGGCTCTTTTTAAGAGCCCAACTAATCGATTAGGTGGTGGAATAGGTAATGCTTCGACCGTCAGATACACACGAAGAGTATCAGTCTTTTCTTAAGGAATCGCTACGCGAACACTTGATTGACACCGGTCAAATCTCTACTTTGTATACTCAAAGCGAGCTCATTGCTAAGATGTGGTTTACAGATTTGACTGCCGTTGCAGCCCTAGTTGCCCCTTGCTACTCGTCTTCTTCCCGCGGCGCCCCGCCCAGGGATCCGGTGTGTTTGTTTCGCTCTTTGTTAGTGATGCCCCTCGCGGGCTACAGAAGTATCGACAAATGGGTAGCAGCTCTGAAGTCCTTTCCCCTTTTCGCCATCTTAAGTGGCTTTGCCCCTGATGATACCCCTGGCGTAGGTACTTTCTATGATTTTATTAATCGGCTTTGGCAAACTGATAACAAAGCTACTGCTAAGATACGTAAGCCGGGTAGAAGGCGTCGGCGCAAGGGTAAGAAGAATGAGAAGGCACCTTTGGCCCGCCCTGGAATCGTAGGCCGATTGGTGAACAGGATACTACGCCAGAAGGGGCAACCTTTGCCAGCACGGCCTGAAGATATTCTTAACAACATATTCCAGCAAGTGTTTGTTGAAGCCTCTGGCCAAAAGGGCCTCTTAGGTGACACTAAAGAGCTAGTGGTGGTAGGAGATGGTACGCCAGTACGTACTGGAGCCAGCCCTTATGGTAAGAAGATCTGCGACTGTAAGAAGAAGGGGATATTTAATTGCCAGTGTCCGCGCCGCTACAGTGATCCTGAAGCAGCCTGGGGCTGGGATAGCTACCGTGAGTGCTACTTCTACGGTCGCCACCTATATGAGATCACCGCTACTTCAAGTCCGCATGACTTGCCTATTTACTTGAAACTGGTCTCAGCCAAGCGTCATGATAGTGTCTCTTTTGTTGTTACTTTAGATGAGACGATGCGTCGGCTTAAGGACCATACTATAGTAACGTGTCTCTTGGATTCAGCCCATGACGCTTATCCAATCTATGACCTACTTGATGCCTGGAACATCGAAGCTATCATTGACCTTAATAAGCGGGCCACTGGCAATGCTAAATATCAAGGTCCCTTAACTTTGACTAAGGACGGTATCCCAATTTGTCCTGCAGGACATGTGATGGCGTACCATGGTTTTTGCCGGGATCGGCAGCGTCATAAATGGCGCTGTCCGCTGACACGTAAGACTTGGAAGGTGGTTTGTGATTCTCCTTGCTCCCCTTCTTCATATGGTCGGGTGATCTATACTTATGAGAAGGATAATCTTCGTTTGTTCACGCGCACGCCAAGGGGCTCCAAGGCTTGGAGAAAAAAGTATAAGGGGCGTACGGCGGTGGAGCGGTCGTTTAAGCGTAAGAAAGTTGACTATAGTTTGGAGGCTGCCAGGGCCAGGAGCACAAAGATGTGGTTCTTTTGCTGCATTACCCTGGCCATGTGCCAGCATGTTGATGCTTGGGCTGCTTATGAGGAAATGGATTTTGGGGCGGTTATTCAAGGATGGATTGGGGAAAGCGAGGTGACGGCTGCTTAAGACGTTAAAATGGAATACGTTATGTTTGTTCCCCCCATCTTTTTTTGAACGCCTCGGTTGGGGTTAGTTTTGTATTCCCATTTTCCGGCTGGTCTCACCAGCCTACTTTCTTTTGTTTCTTGTTTCTAGTTACTGCTACCCGTTACTGATAGTATGACTAGATTTCCGAGAGGCTACGTTAGGTTGGTTCAGACTGTAAACTACTTGTTCCAACTCTCTTACCCTAGCTCCCCAACCCCACTCACGGCCGGATTGCTGGAGGGCTTAGCCCTCCAGGTAACACCTGAAGAATCCGGCAACCTTGTCTAATGTATTAGACGCGGCAACTTCGCATTGGTTCCACAAGTTACTAACAAACATTGCTTCATCAATGCTATGTCTTCAGAGCTAGCCGACAACATCAACAAAATCGGCCTAGAGTATTTCCTTCTGTATATTTACCACGGCAAAGCGGCCGTCTTTCTCCAGGAAATCCAGAATATGGTCTAATTGCCGATCCACATGGTTGGTGGCATTGGCCACACAGGCGATCCCGAGAACGGCCCAGCGGTGGTCTTCCTGCCGCGCAACTTCCGCCACCGACACATTAAACCGCTGCCTGATCCGGTCCACCACACTCCGCACCACTTGTCTTTTCTCTTTTAACGAAAACACGGCGCCTAAATGAATCTCTACGGTAAGCGTCCCCACAATCATTTGCTTCTGTCCTCCTCGGCCTCGCTTCGCTGTTCCTGGCACAATTGGGATTAGCCTAACTACACCCAGCGGTCGCTGGTAAAACGAGTAAAAAGCCCCGCTCAAGGCGGGGAAGCCCCGTTTAAAGCGGGGAAGCCCCGTTAAACGCGGGGAAGCAGTTGTCGTTTCTTTGTTAAGCAAACAAAATTAGCCCTATAAACACCAGATCCTCGGCAGCAGCGGTGTTAACTATACCGTGATACTCCCCGTCTCGGGTCAAAACCATGTCCCCGGCCTTTACTGCCACTTCGGTTCCATTGTCATTTACTATGCCCTGCCCGCTAAGTATATAATATGCCTCCGAATCCCCCACATGCTGATGGTAACCTACCGAAGCCCCGGGTGGAAGGGTTATTCTAGCAAACACCCGGCCTTTGTCATTGAACTCGTTCTGGCTGCTTTCCAGAATATGAGTCATTTCCACCTGCCCTTGGCCGCCGCGTAAATTCGTGCCTATTTCCGACCTCATGTCCTCAGCTCGTCTTAGCATCGGCTATCCCCCATTTCGTTTCTGATAGTAATTGAATTCCACCTCGAGGGGCCAAAACCTTCCGCCCAACAAGAGGATTTGGCCGAAACTCAGTTCCTTTTCTCCGCTGATCAATAGCCCTTTGAATTGCAGCCAAGTGCATCTTGAGGCGAAGGATAGCCGAAAACCATCCGCTTAACTTAGGAAAAGGTCTGGAAACTGCTTAACAATGCCCGCGGTCATGGCATCGGCCATCATTAACGCTTGCTGCTCAATTTGGTCGTACAGGGCA
>DATERQ010000145.1:0-2205 GCA_035271345.1 bacterium
CATGTCTCCCCACCCGCCTTAAAATTACAAATAGCAGCCAGATATCTAACAGCCACATATCATATAATGCAATTCGCCCCGGCAGCAAGCAAATCCTGCCGCGGCAAGCACCTTATATCACCAGCCTACCCCATACGGGCCCAGAGGCAGCAGGAGCCTACCCAGCCAGCAGGTCCTTGGCGGCAACATAAAATGCAGGGAGCCTTAAATGGCTCCCTGCAAGCACTTACTACAGTCCAATAGCCCCGTTATTGAAACAGCCTTACAGCCTTTCCCTGGTCTACTGGGTCGAGCTCTTTCCCAGAGTAGGATAATTGGAATGTTGGCTTTGGTATTGGCTTAGCTCTTGATAGGGATTGAGTGCCTTTTCATCCGGGGATAAATTGTTCACCTGGTCCCGGATGACGGTGATATGTTTTTCCTCGGCCTTGGCCAAATCGGAAAACACGGCTGCCATGGTGGGGTTTTGACTGTCTTGGGCCTCGCGCATGTATCTCACATACTGAATCAAGGCTTGCTCCTTTTGCTGTAGAGCATGTTTTAAATGGCTTAAGGTGTGCATATCCAGCCCTCCCGGCATAAATAGTACTGCCCTTAAGTATTCCCCCACACCGCTCCCTTAATACCACCGCCCGGGGATACCCTGCCTGGCCGGGCCCAGCAATTAATTGCAAGCCGCCTATCCATCACCACCCTCAGGCAGCAGATCAGCAATTCGGTTTTCAGCCATCAGATCGCTGACAGTACCAAAATGATACCCCTTCTGTTTGATTTCAGTTATCATGGCCTCCAGCCCCTCCACCGTCGGTTTAGTCGGATGCATCAACACCATTGAACCCTTTTCCACTTGCGATACCACCCGGCGGACCATTTCGGCTGGTTCCGGATCCTTCCAATCAACAGTGTCCACCGTCCACAAAATGGTTTTGAGGCCAAGTTGGTGGGCTATTTGCACCGTCAGCTCGTTAAAACTGCCGCTGGGCGGGGCGAACCACAGCGGTTTTACACCGACAATGTCCTCTATTGTCTCATTGGTCTTGCTTATTTCTGACCTAATTTTAGCCTCCGAACACAGCTTCAAATCCGGATGGCTATAGGCATGATTACCAATTTCATGGTTATGGTTGTAAATCGTCACCGTAAGACCGGGATTCCTTTTAACCCAACTGCCATCAAAGAAAAATGTCGCTTTCACCTGCTGGTGGGCCAATGTTTCCAAAATGCTGGGGATGTATTCATTGCCCCAAGCCACATTAATTAAAAAAGCCACCATGGGTTTTTCAGGGTTTCCCCTGTAGATCGGCTGCGGATCCAAATCATCCAACTTAACCCCGGGAGCTAGTTGCCGAAAGACAATTTTACTGCGATCGAACTTCCCAGCCGATACCATTTCCAGATAGCTGGCATCAACATCAATCTCCAACCCATTATAACCGGGAATCGCCTTCCACACCGGATCAACCACGGCATCAACGGGCTTGATCCTATAATCGGCGCCCTTTTCTTCAATTTCCCGATATAAATCGCTTCTTTTAGCCTCCGGGGAAATAATAACCTTATCAGCCCCATCCGGCCCAGCAGGCTGCGGTTCCTTGCCGGACAGTGCAATGAAGACCGCTAACGCCAGTAGCGCTAAACAGAACACCGCCACGAACATGACCGCCATACTGTTCCCCGTTCCTCTGTACCATCCCAATACATCACCTCCTTCTGATATTTATGAGGTGTTATATTGGTGTAGTACCGGACCTGCCGCACTGACCCGGCTCACAGCAGGTCCTTTGTTCCGCCTCTAAGGCTCCACTTCCTCCACCCGGAGCAGATATTGGTGGAAAAAGTATTCACCCACCGCCACCAATACAGCAAAAGTCAGCACAGAACTGGTTGTGGTGGTAAATGCCGGTGTGGCCGCAGCCACCATAATGGCAATCACAGCCGCTAAACCGCCATTGATTATGGCCCCAATAAGGCTTCCCACCTTGGGAAGAATCAGCAGATCGCCGGCCAGGTAGTCAATTACCGTTCCCAAAATAGCTACCACCAATACCCAGCTAAAATCATTGCCGCCAACGACGCTGAAAGCCAACAATGCCACAATGAGGGTCATAAAAAACTTAAATATAAGGGCCTTTGCAGTTTGGCTCACGTTATCACCTCCAGTTAGAATTTTGTCCAAATATAATTTACCTATCCTTTTTTTAGCCC
>DATERQ010000146.1:0-6224 GCA_035271345.1 bacterium
GTTTTTGGATCTTCCACCTGCTCACAAATTGCCACCTTATAGCCGGCAGTTACTAACCGGGCAATGTAACTGTCAGCCGCATGATAAGGAATACCACACATTGGGGCTCGCTTGCCGCCCCCAGCATCCCGGCCGGTTAACGCAATTCCCAATAGCTCAGACGCCAGTTCAGCATCTTCATAGAACATCTCGTAGAAATCCCCTAGCCGAAAGAAAAGAATGGCATCCGGATAATTGTTTTTTGTCTTCCAGTATTGTTGCATCATCGGTGTTAGTCTACCCATTAGAATCCGTCCTCCGCCCTTCTCACCTCATATGGTCTTAGGACACAAGCCTGCCGTGCAAAGTCCAAGTATATGCGCCCTTTATGGATACTGTAACGAGTTCTCCTGACAATTGCTTTGACCCTTTAAAATGGACTAGCTTATTTGTACGTGTACGTCCAGCTAACATTTCGGCATTATTCTTACTTACACCTTCCACCAGTACTTCCACATCCTGACCTATCAATAATTGGTTTCGCATCCGGCTGTTACGGCCTTGGATAGTATTAAGATATTTCAGCCGTTCTTTTTTCACTTTGCTAGGTATCTGGTCGTTGAAAGTGGCAGCTTTGGTCCCTCTACGAGGGGAAAACATAAAAGTATAAGCAGCATCAAACTGTACTCGTTCTACCAAATCCAAGGTGTCAGCGAAATCAGCCTCTGTTTCACCGGGAAAACCTACAATCAAATCGGTAGTAATACTGGCCCCAGGTATCAAGACGCGAATACCGTCTATTAATTGGAGATAATGGTCACGTGTATAGCCGCGGTTCATTGACGAAAGAATACGATTACTACCAGATTGTATCGGCAAATGAAAATGTTCGCATATGCTGCGGGCATTTTTTACAGTCTCAACCATTTCTTTAGTAAAATCACGTGGGTGTGAAGTCATGTAGCGGATTCTTTTCAAGTTTGGCATGGAATCCAGGGTTTTTAGTAAAGAGACAAAATTGGTACCCTTTCTGTTTAAATCTAAACCATAAGTATTTACGTTCTGCCCCAATAACATAATTTCCGGATAACCCTCTTCAATAGCAGCTTTTGTTTCCAATACAATATCCTGCAGCTCACGGCTGCGCTCAACACCACGAACATAGGGCACAATACAATAAGAACAAAAATTACTGCACCCATAGGTTATATTTACATAAGCACGCACTCCTTGAGTACGCACCGCCGGCATGCTTTCGAAATCTTGCCCAGCCTCATCCACAAGTATGAGATGGCGAAAAGTTGATAAATCTGTTAACACTTGCGGCAATTTCCCCAACTGATGTGTACCCAAAACAAAGTCCACATGTGGACACCTTTTAAACACCAGTTCCCTATCTTTCTGGGCCAGGCAACCTGATACACCAATAATAAGGGCAGGTTTGTTATTCTTTAGGCCTTTGAGTTGGTTAATTCGGCCATAGATTTTTCGCTCGGCTGACTCACGAACGCAACAGGTCTGAAATACAATTATATCCGCTTTGCTTTCATCATCAGTGGGAAGGTAACCAACTTGCTGCAATTGGCCAGCCAAACTTTCTCCATCGCGAAAGCTCATTTGACAACCAAATACCTTAAGCATATATTTGCCAGCCGCCATAATTTCCATCCTTTCTAAGTCTTCCCCTATTATAGCAAAAAGCCTGCCGGCAGACAAAAAACATAGTGATCCCCTTGACCAGATAATGATATTTTTTGCTAAAGAGCAGACCTTCATCCAGTGGGATGAAGGTCAAAAATACAAACAATCTCTAGTTCAATAGTCTGATTTATTGCAGCAAAGTCATCATTATCCCGGCGGCTACGGCTGAACCGATAACACCAGCCACATTGGGCCCCATGGCATGCATAAGCAAGAAATTGCCCGGACGCTCTTCTTGACCCACGACTTGTGACACCCGTGCCGCCATAGGTACAGCTGATACGCCAGCGGAGCCGATTAAAGGATTGATTTTACCCCCAGATAATTTGTACATAAGACGACCCAATAGCACACCGCCAGCAGTACCCCCAGCAAAAGCCACCAAGCCCAAGGCCACCAGTAAAATAGTTCTATAGTTAAGGAAGTTTTCAGCACTCATGGTAGCACCGACAGTGGTGCCCAAAAAAATGGTTACAATATTGATTAGTTCATTCTGCGCCGTTTTGGATAACCTTTCGGTAACGCCGCTTTCGCGGAGAAGGTTGCCTAACATAAGCATGCCTAATAGGGGGGCGATTTCCGGCAGGAGCAATGTGACCAAAATAGTGGATACTATAGGGAATATTATTTTTTCCGTTTGAGAAACAGGTCGCAATTGCTCCATAACTACTTGCCGTTCTTCCTTGGTTGTTAATGCTCGCATGATGGGTGGCTGGATCAATGGTACCAAGGACATATATGAATAAGCTGCCACCGCAATGGGACCAACCAAATGTGGTGCTAACTTCATAGTGACATAAATAGCGGTTGGACCGTCAGCCCCACCAATAATACCAATAGATGCCGCTTCCTTGATACTAAAACCCAGCACACTGGCACCGATTAAGGCAATATACACTCCAATTTGAGCAGCAGCACCCATTAAAATAGTGCTCGGGTTGGCCAGTAATGGTCCGAAATCGGTCATGGCACCTACACCCATAAAAATAAGTGGCGGAAAAACAGCATGTTCAACGCCAAAATAGAGATACTTAAGCAAACCCCCTTCATCCATAAGGCCGGTAATAGGTAAATTAGCCAATACACACCCAAAACCAATGGGTAGTAAGAGAAGTGGTTCAAACTTTTTAAATATAGCCAGGTACAGTAATACACAACCGATCAATAGCATAATCATATTGCCAAAAGTCAACGCGCCGAAACCGGTACTTTGAGCCAGGGCGGCCAAACTCTCCATTGTACTCATTTTTTCACTCCCCCGGTCCGATTCATGCCAAGTTCAAAAGCACATCACCTGTGTTCACTGATTGGCCTACACTGACAAACACTTCGCCTACTGTCCCATCTTCAGGTGCAATAATCTCGTTCTCCATTTTCATCGCTTCCAAAGTCATAAGCACCTCGCCTCCAACGACAGCTTGCCCGGCAACGACCTTTATCGCTAAAATAGTGCCTGGCATGGGCGCAGTAATACTACTTTCCCCAGCTGTCGGTTTAGGTGCTGCCACTGGTGCAGCAGGTTTTGGGGCTGGAGCCGGTGCTTTTGGGGCGATGGCCGGTGCCTGCGCAGGAGCAGGCTTGGAAAAAGCCGGTGCCGGGGTTGCTTGTTGCCCCTCTCCGACCGTTTCTTCAACAACAACTTCATATTGTTCACCGTTTACTGTAACTAAAAACTTTCTCATGTTAGACTGACCTCCTTATAAGTGAACCAGATGAAATATTTTCAAAGCGTCCCGCAGCAGCCCAGTTGTCGCTAGAAGCTAAACGATAAATGGCGCTTATCATTAATTGATTTGTATCCCGTCCCAGGTATGCAGCTAGACCAGCAGTTATGACTGCCACCATTTTAGGGCTTACGCCTGCAACCGGAGAGGGTTTCACACATTTTGCAACTGCGTTAGTAGAGGCTTCTATAACCTGAGGCTTCTTTTCTTGTTTTTTCGACGTGAGTAGCTTGATCATATTGATCAACAATGCCAAAGCCCACAGTACAATAAACACCACAATAATAGACAACAGTGTTAACGTTACAGCACCAACCTTAGGTTCCAATTCTAACACCTACTCTCTTACACCGGTATGTTGCCGTGTTTTTTTGCCGGCCGATTTTCTCGTTTGCTGGAAAGAACCTCTAACGCACAGGCTAAACGAGGCCGTGTTTCTGCCGGATCGATAACATCGTCCACGTAGCCGCGGGCTGCAGCAATATAAGGGTTTGCGAAACGTCCACGATAATCGGCGATTTTTTGTTGTCGGACGCCTTCCGGATCATCAGCGTCAGCTATTTCTTTGCGGAAAATTATGTTTGCTGCTCCTTCCGGGCCCATAACTGCAATCTCAGCCCCAGGCCAAGCAAATACTTGGTCAGCGCCAAGATCCTTACTGCACATAGCTAAATATGCTCCGCCATAGGATTTGCGCACAATAAGGGTAATCTTTGGTACAGTAGCTTCGGAGTATGCAAACAGCATCTTAGCACCGTGGCGGATAATGCCGCCGAATTCTTGGTTGGTACCGGGTAAAAACCCTGGCACGTCTACAAAATTAACGATAGGGATATTAAAAGCATCACAAAAACGTATGAAACGAGCCCCTTTATCAGAAGCGTTGATATCTAAACACCCTGCCAACACTCGGGGCTGGTTAGCGATAATGCCAATACTATAACCATTGAGCCGGGCAAAGCCAGTGATAATATTGGTGGCATAATGCTCTTGGCATTCGAAAAAGAGGCTGTTGTCCACAACCCTAGTAATAACATCGCGCATATCATAAGCCCGGTTCGATTCTAACGGTACTATTTCACGTAGGGTAACGTCTGCGCGGGTTATGGGGTCTTGGGTATCGATTCGGTCTGGCTGCTCTAAATTGTTGTTAGGCAAATAAGATAGTAAGGCCCGTACCTGGTCGAAGCATTCATTTTCGTCAGCCGCCATAAAATGAGCTACGCCGCTGACGCGGTTATGGGTCGCTGCTCCTCCAAGTTCTTCCGAAGATACATCTTCTCCTGTTACAGCCTTAATTACTTGTGGACCAGTAATAAACATATACGCCCCTTGGGTCATGAAGACAAAATCAGTCATGGCTGGCGAATATACAGCCCCGCCAGCGCATGGGCCCATAATAACGGATAGTTGGGGAATAACACCAGAAGAAATTGTATTGCGATAGAATATTTGACCATAGCCTGAAAGCGAATCCACGCCTTCCTGGATTCGAGCCCCGCCTGAATCATTGATACCGATCAGTGGCGCTCCGGTCTTAAGAGCCAAGTCCATTACATCAGCAATTTTCTTGGCATGCATTTCCCCCAAGGATCCACCCATGACTGTGAAGTCTTGGGCAAAAATATAGACTAAACGGCCGTCTACTGTTCCATATCCAGTTACTACTCCCTCACCGGGAGCATCAACTTCGGCCATGCCAAATTCATGACAACGGTGTGTAACATGCATATTCAGTTCGGCAAAGCTGCTTTTATCCAGGAGCCGCTCAATACGCTCCCTGGCAGTGAGCCTACCTTTTTGGTGTTGCCGGGCAATACGTTTTTCTCCGCCACCAGCCATTACTCGTTCCCGTCTGGCCGCGAGGTCTGATAATAATTCCTTTGGCAAAACTGCCACCTCCTGATAGATGCTGATTGTCCGCGCCCAATAGCGCTGCACTTGTTGGGTCAATCATTTTCTTTCCGTTCACATAATTCCAGCAATACGCCTCCCGTTGATTTTGGATGAAGAAAAGCAATTCTAGCCCCACCGGCTCCAGTGCGCGGTGTGTCATCTATTAAACTTATTCCGGCCTCCTTTAAGCGCTCAAGCGCAGCATCAATATCATACACACGCAACGCTATATGTTGAATTCCTTGTCCTCGCTTTTCAATGAACCGGGCTATGGGGCTGTCCGGTTCCGTTGGGACTAAGAGTTCTATTTTACTATTCCCCAACGGTAAAAAAGCAGTAATTACTTTTTGTTCCCCTACTTCTTCAGTTGCGGTAACCTTAATGCCCAACACGCCTTCGTAGAATTCTTTAGCTTTATCTAAATCCGAAACTGCGATCCCAATATGGTCAATCTGTGATATCACTCCTCCCTCACCCCCTTCCAATTGTAATATAGCCTTTCTTCTAAGGCGTATGGATCGATTGTCTTCGCAGCTAAATCCTCCCAAATTCGCTCTCCGTGTTCGTCGGTCCAGCGGTAGGTAATGTCTGCCCTGATACGGTCTGTTAACCGTCGGAGTACAGCTTCTTTTTCTCGTTGCAGACGTCGCTTTGTCAACAAGTTGTTTTCTTCCAGATACTGTTTATGCTTTTGAATCTCAATCACCAACGCCGGTACACCTTCGCCAGTAGTAGCTATTGTAGTCATTACCGGCGGTTTCCAGCCCCGGTGCCAACCCAAGTCTAGCATGCTTTGCAATTGTACCACTACCCGGCTACTGCCAGGAAGATCGGCCTTGTTTACGACAAATAAATCACCAATCTCCATAATGCCCGCCTTACTCACTTGAACATCATCGCCTAAACCGGGAACAGATGTCACTA
>DATERQ010000147.1:0-5301 GCA_035271345.1 bacterium
AAGCTCTTTTGCTTTGCTACTTCCAGAAAAACACGCAGTTGATGAAAATCCACTTTTACTTCTCCCCTTCTGTCTGACGGCTGGGTGGCGTTAGTTCAAATTTCTATTTGAACAAAATGAATTCTATGTCTAAACAAAGAAAATACCCTACGGTGTTCTTAATCAGGCTTACAGGTATGAGGAAGCCGGTTGGGGATTAACAGAAAATAAACCGCTTGGCGGGGAGGGGTTTACCAATCAATCACGAATTGTGTACTTCAATATATTTCTAATGAAATGAAATGGGGAAAGGATGAGAATGATGGCCTTGAAAAGTGATTGGATTTGGATGGATGGGCAACTAGTTCCTTGGGAAGACGCAACTGTTCACGTCTTAAGCCATGTTATCCATTACGGTACTGGAGTTTTTGAAGGAATAAGAGCATACCAGACGGCTGCCGGCCCGGCTGTTTTTCGCCTGTCTGAACATGTGGATCGGTTATTCGATTCGGCCAAAATACTATATATGGATATACCATTTGAGCGTGAGCAAATCCGCTCCGCTATTGTGGACACCATCCGGGCCAATAACCTTGACAGCGGTTATATTCGGCCCGTTGTCTACCGGGGTTTGGGACAGTTGGGTATCGATCCGGACCCATGCCCGGTCAATGTCTTCATCGCTGTCTGGCCTTGGGGAGCCTATTTGGGGGAAGAAGCCTTGCAAAAAGGCATCCGGGCCAAGATCAGCTCTTGGACCCGTAACTATATTAATTCCTTTCCGGCTAAAGGCAAGATTAACGGCGGCTATGTTAACTCTATTTTAGCCCACATTGAGGCTCGAAAATGTGGCTATGACGAGGCAATTTTCCTTGATTCGGACGGTTATGTTGCCGAAGGGAGCGGGGAAAATATTTTCTGGGTCAAAAACGCCGTCATTTATACGACGCCGTTGGCCACAGTGCTGAAGGGCATTACCCGTGACAGCGTTGTGGAATTGGCCCAGGATATGGGGCATGATGTAGTGGAAACAAGAGCTGCCAGAGATGAACTTTATCTAGCCGATGAAATCTGGTTTTGTGGAACAGCGGCTGAAATCACGCCGGTGCGTGAGATCGATGGCCATACCATTGGCAGCGGAGAACGCGGCCCCATTACCAAGGCGCTGCAAGAACGGTTTTTTGCCGTGGCCCAGGGTAAAGAACCGGCCTATAGTAAGTGGCTGACATTGGTCCGCTAACAATATTTACCAGTTCCTGGGTACCAAGTTAAGATATCGGGGACGCAATGGTTTCGATAAAACCATGTGACCGCCGATGCTTTGCCCGGTTTTTCCTTCGATCAGAATTTGGACTTCCTCAACCCCGGGCAATGATCCCAACGAATGAACAATGGCGTTGACGGTAAGGGTTTCGCCACTGCTGCCGCCGCTGTGCCGGTCGCGAAGTTCGGCGGAAAAATCCACGGTCAAAATCCCGGCTTTTAATTCCAGACCCAGGCAGCGGGTTCCGGCTGGGATAACCGGGTCCAGGCCGGATTCCCTTTCCGGTCCGCGAATGAGCTCGTTGATGGTGGCTTGGGCTATGTCCTTGGTTTTCGCTACCGTCCGCGTTATCGGCACCAGATACATGGCGCTGGGTTCGGCAAAATAAAGGGTCAGATTGGTCCCTTGGTCCGGGGACAAAGCCGGTTCATCCCCCCAGGAGATCCAGTTGATATTGGCACCCGGGGTCAAAGGCTGGCTAATATCTACATGTCCGGCCAAACTCTCTTTAATCTGTCCATCCACCAGTACTTGCACCTGCCGGATAACAGGTTCGGTAAACTGGGTCAAGGTGTGGACCAGGCTTCCCAAAGCAAAGGACTCTCCGGCGCTGCCAAAAACGCCCTGTTTGAGGTTGGTAATGTTAACAGTGGCAGTGCCGTCTTGGATCGGGCTTTTAAGTTCAAGCCGGGTTCCCTCCGGCCATGCGGAGACGGTGGCTCCACTTTGATCAGGCCAATTGATGAGGGCTTGAAGGGCCCGGTAAGGACGATCTTCCGGACCCTCGGCTTCCACGGTGAGGGGGACCATGTACATAAGATCAGGGGTCACTCCCCAGGCAGTATAGGTGACTAAAACACCTTCAGCCGGAGTAGCCGATGATTGACCCTGGCCGGGGCCATTGCCGGTAGCGGAATTCTGGTTATTGGGGCTGCTGTTTTTGTTTTTTAAGATACAGCCGCTGATCACAATTGTAAAACACAACAGGATTATAATAAGACGGCTTATTCTGCTTGGCATAAGTTGTTTTCCCCCTTTATTGATCTGGTAGTTCCCATTTTAATTGTAGTCTATGATATCTTATCTCAAGTAAATTATAATGGCCGCGTGCAACCGCTTCAAGGGAAGGTGTTGCCATTTCAACAAGATTAGGACCAACCAAAGGCTCACGGTGCCTTCACCAATCGTTTCCGGCCCAATTCCCGCTGCCGGCGTTATTTAGTTAGGCTGCGAACGTAAGTATGGAAATCCAGCCAATTATTATTATAAATCCTCTGACCCTTAACGTGTTGGTTATAGGGCCGATCCATAACAACTTTAATGCCATTGAAACGGTTTAAGATAAAAGGGGAATCATCAAATAGCAGGTCGGCTTTGATCCGATATTTATGGGAGCAAACGACAAAATTCTGCGGGGGTAAAAATGGGAGATGGCGCCGCACCCAGCTTTTTTTATCGGCCGCCATCTGACTGTTTCCCCGAGCATCTGTGGCAACAATAAGATGATGGCCTTCTTGCTGAAGTTGGCGAAGAACGTCGAGCGCATAGGGGAAGGGCTGCAATTGGGCAAAGAAGCCCGGGCTAAAATATATCTTTTCCCCCAGCCGGCCGACAAAGGGGGTCAGGTCGTATTGTTTAAGCTGATCCAGCCGGAGCGCTTTCCCGGTGAGACGGTTATACCTGCGGAATAGTTCCCCTAAAAAATCGCATATTACCTCGTCCATGTCAATCAACAGTCTGATGGCGATCACCCTTTGTTGCGGGATAATAGTCCGGCTGCCTTTTATTATTCGCTGCTCCGTCTACTATTCCCTGCTGAAATCTTCATGGTTACATCGCCGGGACAAATCATGAATAATTGATTGCTGACGGCACGAAAATATGAACAGGGAAGGATAGCAGCCATCCATGCTGAATCTTGTGAGAAGGAACAATCCCATTATAGATAGTAAAGAAAGTAGGAGGGAATAAATAGTGAGCGCTTTTTCCACCTCTGCCCATCGATTAAGGCTGATATCTCTTATTAATAACTCCCCCCAATACGATAGTTATCTGAAAGGATGTTTCGGGGTATCATTTTGGCTGGAAGTGGAGTCAGGTCCGAAAAAGACAACAATTCTTTTTGATGTGGGGCCAGTGGCAGAACCCTTGGCCTATAATGCCAATTTACTGGGGCTGAACCTCAGTGACGTGGACATGATTGTGCTCTCCCACTGCCATTTCGACCATACGGCTGCATTGGCGGAAGTGATACCCCTCATTGGCCACCAAGTCCCGATTTTTGCCCACCCCGATATTTTCCGGCCCAACTTTATTTTGAAACCGGAATTTATGAATTATGGTCTGGTGTGTGAAAATCGGAAGGAAAATATTGAGCGTTTAGGCGGCTATTTTATCTTATCTAAAACCCCGCTGGAAATTTTCCCTGGCGTCTTAACCAGCGGCCAAGTAAAGCCTAGTACCGACTTCGAGGAGACCGGCGGCATATCTTGTTTCACCATTGATGACGATGGCTATACTGTGCCTGATGCGTTGCAGGATGATTTATCACTTATTATAAAGGTCGCCGGTAAAGGGCTGGTTATAATCACCGGTTGCGGCCATGCTGGAATAGTGAATATCATCAAACACTCCATTGAACAAGCACAACTGGATCAAATTGAAGGGGTGTTGGGCGGCTTTCATCTACTGGAGGCTGGACAAGATCGGGTCGATAAGACAATAGAAACAATTAAACAGTTTTCGCCTGGTTGGGTTGCTCCTACCCATTGTACCGGCGTTATTCCCACCGGAAAATTCGGTCTTGCTTTTGGAGACCGGTTTAGGGAGTTTAATGCTGGTGATATTATTGAGCTAGCTTGAACTAAACGCCCCTGCCACTAAAAGCGGCAGGGGCGTTCTGGTTTGGCTTTATCCCGCTGGGCCTTCGGTCCGTTGGATTGGCTGGGGTGGTTCTACCCCCTCCCGTTGAAACATAGCCATGTCGCCTACGCCGGTGCGAGCCACCATCCCGTACTTTGACACCCAGCGGCCAGCTCCATGAGCAGCCCTGACGGTGCGATTCTCGAACCCGGCAATGACTCCGTTCACCAGGGTATAGGTGGGTAGTTTGTTGATCGGGTTTACTATCGTAACGTTGGCCAAGGCTCCAGCACCAAGGTGGCCAAGCTTTTGCAGCCACCAATTTTCTCTGGTACGCTCGGCCAGCAGACGCACTGGGTTGGCTGTCATGGTGGCCACCGATTGGGACAAGGATAATACCCCTAAATCCACCAGCTCCAACAGGCAAGGGACGTTGTCGCGGGTGTCGCCGCCGCCCTTCATGGTGGCATCTAGCTGCCCGTCTGATATTAAAATTTCCACGTCCCCAGCCGACAGGGCATCGTAGGCCACTTGCTGTGCTGCCTCGTCTACAAATAGACACTCGCGGCTTCCCAATGCCGGCCGCAACATGGTGGTAATGAATTCGCCGGTGACATGCTCTTCTTGTACCAAATCCACCACCACCTGCATCGCTTCCACTGGGTCCCCATGGGTACCACAACCGGGGATATTGGCGTGGCCTAAATGAACTGGCCGACCCTTGGATAAAGAAACCACCCGCTCGCTATGGCTTGGGTCTTGGCAATGGCTCATAAAGAGTAGCCCGGCTTTAGAGCTGATTTCAAAGCACTTGTCCAAGGCTTCGTCCGGCTGGATAAAATGGGCCATGTGGTCTTTAAAGCCCACGGTGAGGGGAGCGGTGCGGACGGTAATGGGGTTGCGGCTGATTTTTTCCAGGGCCACTTCTTCCGGCAACTCCCCCTTGAAAAACTGAATTAACTCATCCACGCTGGCCCTGGTAGCTAAAACATTGGCACAGCCCAGATAAGCCCCCACATTCATCGGTAATCCCCGGTCCACTTCAGCCCCCAGCAAAGATGGAGCCATCAGCGTATTGCCAGCGCCTGGGGTCAAGCCCACCGTGACACCGTCGGCCACGGAACCGGGGATAGGGTCGGTGGTAACTTCAAACAGATCGTTTAAATGAAGGTGGATGTCAACCAAGCCCGGGAATA
>DATERQ010000148.1:0-23354 GCA_035271345.1 bacterium
CTTAAATATTGTGGTGGCACCGCCCTTATTCTGGGTTTTATCACAATGGTTTTGATATTTTTTCTATAAGGTGCGTACTGTAGACCTTAATTGCCAGGTTACTAGTGATGGCGCCGGGCAAACAATTACACGGTACCACTATCAAGTTTTTGGCATAAATAACGACAAATGAAGGGAATCATACCTTATTATCCCCGACTTGAAACAATAATTTATTATAGGCCATACAAACGATATATTATTGCATATAACTACCTACAATGTAGAGAGGGGTTCAGCGCCCAGATGTAGAAGCTCTATCCTTGGTAAAGGGCAGAAAGCCAAATGGCATGGAGCAGGCAAAAGCCGGCAAACATACGGTGGAGGTGAAACAGGTTATGATTGGTTGGCGGGGAAGAATTGGGTTACTAGTCCCGGCAACAAACAGCGTCATGGAAGCGGATTTCGGCAAATATTTACCTGATGGGGTTGCAGCGTACGCTTCTAGGATGTACAAGAGTACTGAAGTGGCAGTCGAAAAACTTGAAGAAATGCTATCTTATGCTGAGGATGCTGCAAAACTACTTACGAAGGTTGGAATAGATATAATAATATTTGGCTGCACTTCGGCCAGTTTTATCACGGGGCTTGAGGGGGATAAAGCAATCCAACAGAAAATTGCAAGGACTACAGGGGTGCACACAACAACAGCCACTACTGCAATCTTGCGCGCCTTGTCTGCAACAGGCCGAAATCAGGTAGCACTTATAACCCCTTATCATGTTTCCGTTCATCGTAAACTTGAAGAATTATTGCATGAGCAGGGATATACGATTACAACAAGCGCTACCATGGATCCCAATGCATCGAAAGATGTGGAAGGGATGGTTCCCGAGCAGATATACCGCTATGTGAAAGCAAATGTAGATGATAATGCTGAACTTGTTCTTATTAGCTGTACAACCATAAGAAGCATGGAGGCAATTGAGCAATTAGAAAAAGACCTCCAAATACCGGTAATCACGGTAAACCAGGCCTGCATTTGGGATGCTTTAACCCATTTAAAAATATTTGACCCTGTCGCGGGGGCAGGATGGTTATTGCAGCACGGCTATGATGTAAAGTAGTCTACCATGGAGTACGCTGCGGGGCAAGGGGGTGGATATGAAAAATTAGGAGAAAGTAAATAATTGGTGGAAATAACGATTACTAATCAAATGAATGGAGGATAGGCATTGAAAACGATAAAGATTGAGTTTGTCGAAGATGGCGCTCAGGTGTTAGTTGAGCTACTTGAACACCAGGCACCAAATACCTGCAACGAAATATGGAATAAACTTCCCTTGGAAGGGGAATTAATACACGATATTTGGTCAGGCCCCCAATTGTTTTTGCCATTGGAGTTTGAAATGTGGGAATCTGTATACCCGGAAAATTTAACTGTGTTTGTGCATCCTGGTGATGTATTCTTTTACGCAAGGGGGCCGAAGGAGCTTCATGGCAAGCCTTATGGTCTAGATAGCATGGCCGAGATAGGGATTGTCTATGACCGGAATTCTGGACCAAAAGGGCCGGCTGGGCCAAAAAGTATAAATATATTCGGGAAAGTTATCGCGGGTGCTAGTGATTTAAAGAGGCTGGGCGACTCCGTCGTCTTTAGTGGACCAAAGAAGGTTAGGATATCTCGGCAACAGGAGGTGAACTAGGATGGCTAGGAAGATTAAGATCAGTGTTGGTTCTGCCACTGCGATAGCGTTACTTCATGATAATGAGGCACCACAAACCTGTCAACAAATTTGGGAGCAACTGCCTTTAACTGGTCTGCTTCAACACGGAAATGTCGATGGACCTGCAGTATTCCTTCCATTGCCCAAGGATTTGCGGCTGGAACCAGAAAACCAAACTGTCTACCCGATAGAAGGCGACCTGATGTATTATTACAAGCCAATAAACTATGTACAATTGGACATTCCTATTGCTAAAAGAGAACTAGAGGTGATTGGGCTTGTTCGGGGGCGGGACGCCCAAATCATGGGACCAATATTTCCGCTCCCAGTGAACCTATTCGGGCAATTGATTGAGGGGAAGGAAGAACTCTACTCGGAGATTAACAGGATGCGGGAAGAAGGATTCGATAACATTACCATAAGCAAATATGAGGATTAGAAAGGGGGGTATAGCATGTTACGACGCACGATTGAACTAGAAGTTGAAGGAGTAAAAGCTAGGGCTGCTTTATTTGACAAAGAGTTTCCCAAAACATGTGATGCCATTTGGGATATATTACCGTTAAAGGAACCGGTTGGGCATGGCCAGTGGACTGGGAGAGAGGTCTGGATGGAGTTAATGGGTGATCAGCGCGTTATTCTCGAACAAGAGGGCAACCATCCATTGTTTGTGCTTCCCGGGGATATCTGTTATGCATATAGGCAACCCCATTGTTCCAGGGGAACCCCAACGGGAGTTTTAGAATCGGTGGAACTTGCGATCTATTATGGGCGGGATTGCCGGCTCTGGAATGTACGCGGAGGGGCGGTAGTCCGGGGCAAATTAGTAGGTTATCGTACCCATGGCTATCGAATGCATATTGCCCATATATTTGAGAACCGTGAACAAATTCAAAGGGTATTAGATCGGGTGCGGCAGGAAGGGTTTAAGACAATGTCAATTACCCGTGGCGAACCGGTGGAACTTGCAAAAATTGAACCATGGGTTTATTAAAGCGATGGACTGTACCTGCGGAAAAAATATTTGGAAGGGGTGATGGATTGTGCCAAAAGGTGTTTTATTCTCAACTGATTTATTAAAACAATGCCGATCGCAATTTTCCCATGTTGAAGAATGTCCCTTTATTGGGCCATGGAGCTTTCTTGATTCAGCATCCGGGGCATTAAGGTTGAAAAAGGTAAGCGAAGTCGTTGCTCGGGAAGTAGCCCTGCCTTATCAAGCGGCACGTCCAACTAAGGGTTCAGAACATATTATGGACGTTATTGAAAAGGGAGAGCAAGACATTAGGCTATTTCTTGGCGCGCAATCTGGTGTGATCGTGCCAAGGCTTACCGCCACAGAATTGATATTTGAACTTATTGACTGTGCTGTGGCATATTACCCTGGTACAAATGTTGTAACGACAAAGGCTGACCATCCTGCCACATATGATGCGACCTTGTCTGCAGCGCAAAAGTATGATAAAGACTGGCGCGTTGCCCCATTCGAATTATCGTCTGGTGTAGTTAAGCCAGAAGCAATTTTGGATTTGATTGACGAAAACACTTCTGTTTTGGCTCTGGTCCATGGTGCTAATATATTAGGATCTTACATGGATGTTGCTACAATAATCAGGGAGGCTAGAAATGTTAACCCTAAGATCTGTGTAATTATCGATGCAGTTCAATATGCGCCCCATGCTCCTATTGATATTGACAATATGCAGCCTGATGCGTATGTAATTGCACCCTATAAGGCGTACAGCAGGAAAGGCATTGCTTATGCTTATATTTCAGACCGGTTTAGTCTTATTCCCCACCGTAAATTGCGTGGATGCCCGGCAAACGAGTGGGAAATGGGGACTGTGGATCAAGGGGATTATGCGGCGTGGTCAGTGCTTGTAGACTATCTTTGTTGGCTGGGTGGTCATTTCACCACCAAACAAGATCGACGCCAATTGTTACTAGCCGCTATGAATGCAATACGATCCCATGAGCAGGCTTTATTAGAGCAATTACTTTATGGTACAGATCAAAATCAGGGAATGTTAGCAATGGACAATGTAAAAACCTACTGTATGGAGGCTGGGACTACGAATAGGGCCTGTCTGGTTCCTTTTAGGATTACAAATTGCAGTACTAATGAGGCCTTGGAAGGTTATCTTGAAAGACATATAGCAGTATCGGCCCGGTGGAGGGATAGCTTCTCAGGCCATATTCTTGAAGCATTGGATGCGGAAGACCTTATCCGAGTATCCGCCTGCCATTATAATACACCCCAGGAAATCGATGCCTTCCTTGCGGCCACAAAGGAAATTGCGTCTAAATAAGTCGGCTAGGTAATGTAAGAAAAAAGGAACTTCAACAAATAGGCTTGTTCCAACAAGTATGATTTTATACAGATTTAGCGATGATCCTTGACAATCACATAGGCCAGGTATTGCGGCTGTCTATGCCATCATTCCTAAGCGGCTAGTGGGGAACAGCGATGCATCATTGCTGATTTAAGTGGTATATGAGGGTACCGGCAAGCAAGGGATTCTTCCTAATTGACCCTTTTCGTGGGGATTGGGCTATTTTGAAGCGTATCAGAGCAGTTATCTTGGATAATTCGTCTACCTATGGGGTTATAAAGGTAAAACCTTTTGGTAAGGAACAACACCGATCGGCAAGTAACTGTATTATAAGAGGGAGGCTAAAACCTTATGTTAAGTAAACGGTACTGTCAGTATATCATTTGCGGCTTGATGATTATTTCCATGATCGCAGTTGGAGGCTGTGCAGGCGACGGAGATGGTGCGGACAAGCTACTTTATCTGGGAAGCGGCAATACGGGGGGAGAATACTATATTGTAGGCGGCGGCGTAGCTAATATCCTATCCGATAATATGGAAGGGCTTACATTCAGGCCCGAGACCACGGGTGGGAGCGTAGACAATATAAATCTGCTTAAACGCGGAGAAATCGATTTAGGATTAGTTTCAGCAAGTCCGGCTTATTTGGCCTATTCGGGGGAACTTTCGGAGCTGGATGGGGAGCCACAAAGTAATTTAAGGGCCATTAGCGCCTTGTACTCAGGGGTCTTTCATATTGTGGTCCGCAAAGACTCGGGCATCAAAAACTTGGAAGATTTTCGTGGCTCAAAAGGGTCATCAGGCTCTGTGGGAAGCGGGCAAGATGTCTACTTTCAGCACCTGATGGAACTAGTCGGTATAGATTATAAAGAACGGGATGATTTTACCGCGGTGTATGCTGATGCCAGCACCCAGAATGATATGATGAAGGATGGCCATATCCAATGGACATTCCAGCCAGGTGGTTTACCATCTGGATTAATCATGGAATTGGTAACGACCTTGGATGTTGATTTGATCCCGGTTGAAGGCGAACTGAGGGATGAATATATTGAAAAGCATCCCTACTATGCCCCGGCTGTTATTCCTGGTGGTACGTACGCCGGCTTCGATGAAGACATTCAGTCCTGTGGAGTGCCGGCCTTACTGCTTTGCAATGATAGCCTAGACGAGGAGTTGGTTTACGAAATAACCAAGACAATGTGGGAATCCATTGACGAAATCAGAGCTATCCATAATTGTGTCAAGGATTTAGACCTGGACCAAGCATTAAACGGAGTAGCAATTCCGTTGCATCCTGGTGCGGAGCGCTATTACAAAGAGGTTGGGCTGCTTGATTAAAGCTACTAGTTGGAAGGGTTATATGGGGCCAGTATTGTTAACAAACACTTGGTTCCTTTGCTTATTCCCACAATAGGGTGCGATGGCAGCAATCTTGTAGCCGGTAATTCCCTTGTATGTGACTAGCTTGTTCGGGAAGGGGCAACACCGAAGGCCTATTTGATACTGATTGCTACAGAACCGATGGTGGTCAAACATTCCTTTGGGTGAACCAATACTTCATTTGTCGGGAATTGTGGCAACCAATTAGAAAAAGAGGCCCTGCGCCATAAGCGGTAGGCGGATAATGAGATAGTAGGGGGCAGGGTCTCAAAACACAAGTAGGATTATCGGAAAAGAACTCGTGGAACGAAGAGCAATTCACGGATAAGGGATTGCGAATATTGCAAATAAATTCCATGGAAAGAGTCATCCCATAAAAAGTTAAGAATACCCGGAGGTATGCATAATGAAAAATGAACCCGATCCCAACCTAGCAAGCACGGCCAGCATCATGGATGTAGACGAAAACCCTGGCTTAAGGGAGTTTGGAAAAAGCAAGTGGGGAGTAATCACCGCTATAATTTGTGTGGTTATGAGCCTATTCCATCTATATACAGCGGGTTTCGGTGCGCTGTCGGCAGTTCATCAACGTTCGGTTCACCTTGGGTTTGCTCTATTCCTGACCTTTATATTTGCACCTTTTCGTAAAGAGTCACCGAAGAACAAGCCTTCGGTGTGGGATGTGCTACTTGCGTTGTTATCTGCAGGGTGTTGTCTCTATATATTCTTGGAATATAATAATATCGCTTTACGTGGTGGAAGGCTGACCAATCTGGATTACCTGGTGGGCGCAGTCGTAATTATGGTTGTCTTAGAGGCGTCAAGGAGGGTAGCGGGTAAAGAACTGACCCTCCTAGTGTGCATAGCGCTTGCGTATTGCTATTTTGGCCGCTATTTCCCCGGATTTTTGCGCCATAGGGGTTTATCTATATCCCGGATCATAGAATTTATGGGATGGAGTACTGAAGGCATATTGGGTATGGCTACAGGAGTATCGTCGACATATATATTCTTATTCATTCTGTTCGGGGAAGTGCTAAAAGCCAGTGGGCTGGCTCAGGTGGTAAATGACTTGGCTTTAGCATTGGCTGGGAGAGCCCGGGGAGGACCGGCGAAGGTTGCAATATTGGCAAGTGGAATGCTAGGTACCATCTCTGGTAGTGCTATTGCCAATGTGACTACCACCGGAACATTCACCATACCGCTTATGAAAGAGTTGGGCTACAGCCCAGTATTTGCTGCTTCGGTAGAAGCCATAGCCAGCACCGGTGGCATGATGATGCCTCCGATTATGGGTGCCGCCGCGTTTGTCATGGCTGAATTCCTCGGGTTACCCTACAAAACGATAGTGGTGGCCGGCTTAATTCCAGCAATTTTGTATTACTTGGCCACGTGGACAGTGGTGGATTTAGAAGCTAAACGGCTAGGCCTTAAGGGGCTTGAAAAACAGGACATCCCCTCTGTGTGGGATGTACTCAAGTCAAGAGGTTACCTCCTTGTTTCCGTGTTTATCCTCATTTTCCTCATGGCCCGAGGAACAACTACCCAGTTGGCAGCCTTTTGGTCTATATTATCTACGATTGCTATTTCATTTCTTAACCCCAAAACACGGCCTTCTCCAGTCGTATATTTGAAGGCTTTCGCCGCTGCCAGTAAAGCAGCATTGGGTGTAGCGGTTGGATGTGCGTCTGTAGGGATGATTGAAGGGATGGCTGGGGTAAGCGGAGTGGCACTGGTGTTGGGGGAAGGTGTAGTTAGATTATCCCAGGGCAATTTGTATTTGACTCTCTTTTTGGTTATGGTAGCAAGCCTTGTTCTTGGAATGGGCCTTCCTGCAACGGCATGTTATATAATCGTGGCCATGATTAGTGTCCGTCCGTTAATGCTAATTGGTGTAGAACCTCTGGCAGCCCATTTCTTCGTGTTCTATTTTGGCATGCTTTCTGCGTTAACACCACCAGTCGCATTGGCAGCCTACGCGGCTGCGGGGGTTGCCCGGCAAAATCCCAGTAAAGTAGGATGGATGGCCTTTCGTCTCGCCATAGCAGGCTTTATCATACCATATATCTTTGTTATGACCCCGGAGCTGCTTTTTATAAACCCGACTATTGGGGGACTAGCGCTTAAACTGACGACGGCCATTGTGGGTACAATTGCGTTGGCAGGTGCCTCTTTAGGGTACTTGTTCAAAAACCTTACCATTGCCGAACGAGCTTTACTATTAATTGGGGCAGTGCTACTAATGCATGGAGGGTACACAACCGACTTTGTCGGTGGTGCAATTGTGTTCATAACAGGGTTTTACAACTATCGTGTGGCACAAAAAGACGCATTGATTACATGCGGGGCCTAGCTCCGATAGTTGCCAGAACGCCTACGTTTCTTGGAATAACTTAATACGAGGGGGCAACGATGTGTTTGACTTTGATCCTTCCATATACCCTTATCCATCTCGAAGAAATTGCATTTTTGCAGAGAAAGGTATGGTGGCAACGGGCCAACCGTTAGCGGCTCAAGCCGGCCTGGAGATGTTAAAAAAGGGTGGGAACGCAATAGATGCTGCAATCGCTACGGCGGCGTGCCTAACGGTTGTTGAACCTCCGGCTAACGGCATTGGCGGAGATGCATTTTGTATTGGCTGGGTAAACGGTCAACTTATAGGGCTAAATGCAAGCGGGCCTTCGCCGCAGGGGCTAACAATAGATAAACTGAAAGAGCAGGGCCTCACAGAAATGCCTGATATCGGCTGGGGACCAGTGACTGTGCCAGGCGTTCCTGCGGCTTGGGCCGAATTAAGCCGTAAATTTGGTAAATTATCATTAATTGAGGTTCTAGGACCGGCAATTGCTTATGCGCAAGAAGGTTATCCGGTATCCCCAGGAGTCGCCAGCAATTGGAGTAAGAGACTGCGTTATTACGACAGGCATGCCAAGGGAGAACAATTTAAGTTTTGGTATGATACTTTTGCTCCCAATGGGCGGACACCGCGCCCAGGTGAAGTGTGGCGCTCGCCTGACCATGCCAGGACATTACAATCAATAGGAGAAAGTTACGCCGATAGCTTCTACCTTGGAGAGATAGCTGAAAAAATTGACGCCTTTTCACGTAGTTATGGTGGCTATATTAGAAAAGAAGATTTGTCCCAATACAGCGTCGATTGGGTGAGCCCCATTAGTGTAGACTATCGGGGATACCGGATCTGGGAGCTACCTCCAAATGGGCAGGGTATCATTGCTTTACAGGCTTTAAATATTTTGAAAGGCTATGATTTTGTCCATCGGGAACTTATAGACACATATCATAAACAAATAGAGGCCATAAAATTGGCATTTACCGATGGAATGGCTTATATTGCGGATCCTGACCACATGCAAACCACTGTGGAACAGTTACTATCGGAAGAATATGCGGAAAAAAGGAGACAAACAATTCAGTCTGAGGCTGTGGTACCAAAGGCGGGCGAGATAATTCCTCCTGGCGGGACGGTCTATTTGGCCACAGCAGATTTGGATGGAAATATGGTGTCATATATCCAAAGCAATTACGACGGGTTTGGCTCCGGGTTGGTAGTCCCTGGGACGGGCATTGCCTTACAGAACCGAGGCCATTGTTTCTCCTTCGACCCCGAACATGTCAATTGCCTCGAACCCGGTAAAAGATCATACCACACTATCATACCTGGTTTTCTTACTAAAGATAATGTGCCTGTGGGTCCTTTCGGGGTTATGGGTGGTTTTATTCAACCGCAAGCCCACGTGCAAGTTTTAATGAATGCAATTGATTTTGGGATGAACCCCCAGGCAGCATTGGATGCGCCGCGATGGAAGTGGTTGGAGAAGCGGTCAGTTCAGGTGGAGTGCCATTTTCCCGAACACCTTGCAAATCAATTAGTGCACCGGGGCCATGACATTAGCATGGTACTTGACCATTCTGGATTTGGTCGAGGCCAAATAATTTGGCGCAATAGTGATGGAGTGTTGTGTGCGGGAACGGAAGGCAGAACCGATGGATCTATCGCCGCTTGGTAGTAAAGGATGGCAAAATCCAGTGGATGCTAGGATAGCAACATAAGATTTAGCAAGCTACATTGGCATCCACCAGATTAAGAAGTGCAACCAAAAGGAGACTTGTTGGTAGTAAAAAGGGGCTGGTTAACATTAAACAGTCTAGAAAAATGAAGAATATACCTTTCTCGTCTATCAGAAGCATTACCTCGGAAGTAGCACGGCTTCGGGCTCAAGGTAAGGATGTTATCGATTTGAGTTTAGGGGAACCTGATTTTGATACCCCTAGGCATATAGTTGACGCTATGACTGATGCTGTATACAGGGGTGAGACTCATTACACTGATCAAAAGGGGATTTTGGAACTAAGACAAGCGATTTCCGCCACACTCAAGAATAATAAGAATCTGGCCTATGACCCAGAAGAAATCATCTGCACTGTAGGGGCTAGCGAAGGCATATACATTTCCCTAACCAGTTTTTTAGACCCTGGGGATGAAATGTTGGTACCAAATCCAGCTTGGCCTTTATATACTCATGTTGCGGCTGTTAACGAGGCCCGGTGCGTAGGATATTCTTTGACGGAGAATAATGGGTTTCAAATTGACGTTAATGAATTAGAAACAAAGATTTCCCCCAGAACAAAAATATTGCTCCTGTTGGATCCCAGCAATCCTGTTGGTTGCACACAGAAAAAAGAAACACTCAAACAAGTTGCTGAGTGCTGTATCAAACACAACTTATTGGTTTTATCTGACGAAATTTACGATAAAATTGTCTACGATGGTCAGGAAAACTACAGTATAGCTGGTTTCCCTGGAATGCGAGAGCGTACCATTGTTTTGAACGGGTTTGCCAAGGCCTACGCTATGACTGGGTGGTGCCTAGGTTACACCGCTGCTCCTACCCAGCTAACAGACGTTATGGCGAGGTTGCACATGTATCTTGTACCCCATGCCTCAGTCATGGTGCAATGGGGTGGATTAGCAGCTTTAACTGGACCGCAGGAGCCCGTACAAAAGATGGTGGCAGAGTTCCAGCGCCGGCGAGATTTTATCCATCAGGCACTGAATGAAACCCGGGGACTCTCCTGTGTAAAACCAAGCGGGGCCTTCTATATATTCTTGAACATTGCCCAGACTGGGATGACTTCAGATGAGTTCACATTATTTCTTTTGCGCGAAGCCGATGTAGGTGTTGCCCCAGGGTCAGCCTTTGGCTCTGCAGGGGAAGGTTATGTACGTATATCCTATGCCACATCTATGAAAAACCTTGAAAAAGCAGCCATCAGAATTTCAAAAGCAATGAACCGATAACCAGGGCTGTAGGTAACGTCGGCGGGCGGGCATATTATTGTGAATAGAATTATATGTCCATGCCAGGGCGGCAGGGCCAATTGCCGGACCGAGCCGGTCTGGTATAACCGAGGAAGGGGGGATGCTTAATAATTCTGATAGTCAATGTGTTATAGCTTAAGGCTTCAATTTTCAACTGTTTTTCGACGGGGTTCAAAGGGAGCGGCGCATCTAGCTATTTAGACGTCGCAACAATTAATAATGAATCACTGGAGGTTGTATTTATGGGAAAAGTAAAAACAATTATTATGGGTGCCGCCGGTAGAGACTTTCACGTTTTTAATGAATATTTTCGAGACAACGAGAGATACGATGTTGTAGCCTTCACTGCTACCCAAATACCAAACATCGAAGGCAGAAAGTATCCTGCCGATCTAGCCGGTAGACTATATCCGCAAGGCATCCCCATCTATTCAGAAGACGAGTTATCCAAGTTGGTAAAAGAGAATAATGTTAGGCAAGTAATCCTTGCTTATAGTGATATCCATCATGAGGATGTCATGCATAAGGCATCTGAGGTATTAAGCTATGGCGCCGACTTTCGCTTGATGGGCCCAGAAAACACAAGCATCAAGTCTTCAAAACCTGTAATATCAGTCTGTGCAGTTAGAACAGGGGCAGGGAAGAGCCAAGTTACCAGGAAGGTATGCCAGCTCTTAAAAGATATGGGTAAGAGAGTTGTTGCCATTAGGCATCCAATGCCCTATGGTGACCTTAGTAAACAAGTATGCCAAAGGTTCGCCAGCTATGAAGATTTAGATATACACAAATGCACCATTGAAGAAAGAGAAGAGTATGAACCCCACATTGATAACGGGATCATAGTTTATGCCGGTGTTGACTACGGGGTCATATTGCAAGAAGCAGAAAAAGAAGCCGATATTATTGTCTGGGATGGGGGCAACAACGATTTTCCTTTTTACCATTCCGATTTGCATATCGTGATAGTGGACCCATTAAGGCCGGGGCATGAGTTGGAATATCACCCAGGTGAAACCAACCTTAGAATGGCTGATGTGGTGATTATAAATAAAATAGAATCGGCTGATGCTGCCAATGTAGATATCGTAAGGGAACATATCGATAAAATTAACCCGACGGCTGTTGTAATTGAAGGTGCATCTCCCATATCCATTCATGATCCCAAAGCGATTCGTGACAAGCGCGTTTTGATAATAGAAGATGGACCGACATTAACCCACGGCCATATGGCCTTCGGAGCCGGCTATGTGGCTGCCAAAAAATATCGTGCCGGCGAGATAGTCGATGCCAGACCTTTTGCGGTGGGATCGATCAAGGATGTCTACGAAACTTACGGACATTTGGCTTTAGTGTTGCCTGCAATGGGTTATGGGGAAAAGCAAACACGGGAGCTGGAACAAACCGTAAACAGTATCGACTGCGATGTGGTGCTCTCGGGTACTCCGATAGATATTACCAGGGTGATTAATACCAATACACCTGTAGTGAGGGTGATGTATGACTTGCAGGAAATTGGCAGCCCAACTCTAGCGGATGTATTGGGAGGATTTAAATAAAGCCATCCTTTGTGATGTTAGCCCATCGAAGCTGGTGGATGATGGTGAGATTATCCACCAGCCGATATTGCTAACCGGCTGCTTATGGTCAGCCGGTAGAGTAGCATTTGGCCCGTATTAAACAAACTATGCCATAGCCGTCATGCCAGGGCGGAGACCCCGGTTCGCCACTTCAATGTCCACGGTTATTAGGACATCTGTACAAGATAAAATACTGCAGACAAAGAGGAGGCAAGTATTTGAAAACTATTAGCGAGAAAATCAAAAGTATAGCACTTGAATTGACAGGCATCAAAAGTGTGGTCGGTTCTAAGGGCGAAATTGTGATAGCAGAGCGGATATATGAGATTTTGAAGCAATTGGATTACTTCAAACAAAACCCTCAGAATGTTATGCTGTGTGATCTAAAAAATGACAAATTGGGAAGGAAGAATGTCGTAGCATACATTGAGGCTGAGAAATATACACCGGAAACAATATTACTTCTAGGGCATATAGATACGGTTGGAATTGACGACTATGGCGAACTGAAACAATTTGCCACCAAACCCGAACTATTAAAGCGGGAATTCGGTCAAAGGAATATCGGCGCTGAAATAATCAAAGATGTTGAATCTGATAATTGGATCTTTGGCCGGGGCTTATTCGATATGAAATACGGCGTTGCGGCTTTAACCGTCATGATGGAACAGTTCGGTAACCTTGCAAATAAAATTAATGGTAATATTGTGTTTATAGCTGTACCTGATGAGGAAGGGGACTCCGGTGGGATGCTGTCGGCAGTCCAAACCATTGCGGAACTTGCTGATGAAAAATCATGGGAATTTGTGGCCGCTATTGATGCCGATTACATGACAGATGCTTACCCGGGGGACGAAAAGAAATACGTATACGTGGGTACAGTTGGCAAGTTATTACCATCATTTTATGTATTCGGAAAGGAAACACATGTAGGACAAGCCTTTGATGGGTTTGATGCAAACTTGTTGGCATCAAAGATAGTAAGCGAGATTAATTTAAAACCTGATCTGTCTGATATAGTCGATGGTGAAGTTACCCAACCGCCGGTAAGTTTGTACCAACGGGATTTGAAGGCCGAGTATTCGGTACAAACTGCTCATGAAGCGAACATGTATATGAACTTCGCCACCCATAGCGTAGAACCCGGGGCTGTTTTAGAGATTCTTAAGGAAAAGACGAAAAAGGCTTTTGAAGATACAATTGAGTGCATGAATACCAATTACAAGGAATTTTGCGAAATAAGTGATATACCATTCGAAAACCTTCCCTGGAAGGTCAATGTACTAACTTTTGAAGAGTTGTACAGCAATGTGAGGGAAGAAATGGGGAAAGCCATTGACGATAAGCTAAACTGTCTTGTGGAAGAATTATTGTCGATTCAGGAAATGGACGAGAGGGAATTTTCACTGCGGGTCATTCAAGAAGTCCACAAATATTATTCGAACCGGGATCCGATCGTAGTGATATATTTTAACCCCCCCTACTATCCCCATATCTATGTTAAAGGTGAGACTGAAAGAGAGAAAAGACTGTTAAAAGCCATTAACTCGGCTGTCAATGAGACCAAGATGGTTTATAACTATGAAATTGAAATAAAGAAATTCTACCCCTATATATCTGATTTGAGCTTTTGCGGTATTGCAGAAGGAGAACAGGGCGTAGACAAACTAATTGATAATATGCCAGCATGGCCGAAGAAATACAGACTTCCAGTGGAAGCTATTCGGAGCATTAGCATGCCCGTGGTAAATATTGGCCCCTATGGTAGGGACGCCCACAAACTTACCGAGCGATTGAGTAAGGCATATTCATTTGATGCCATGCCCATGTTATTGTATAAGACCATAAATAATCTAATTGGATCCTAACGTTATAAATGAGCTTTAAGTCGATTAAATATGGCCGTGGCTAATTATTGCGTCGAGGTTATTTGAAGGATGCCAATAATAATGAGGATGTTAGGAAATTAAAACAAGCCCATCTTGTTATAACAAGATGGGCTTGCCACAGAGTAATAATAGCTGGTTATTTTAATATAGGGGCACGATAGGGGCACGATGGTTATCATCTTTGCGGGTAATAAACAGCTATAGTTACATCAAACAATGCACCGGGATCATTGATGCAGTTATGCAGGTATAAAAGCAAAGTTCGGCCAAAATCGTATTTGGGGGCGATAAACAATGTCAATAAAGGTGATCATTCTTGGTATGGGCGCCATGGGTAGTGGTATGGCAAGGTTGTTGTTAAAAAAACCGGGGATCAGCCTTGTAAGTGCATATGAGGGCAGGGTGGATAACCGGGGGCAAGATCTCGGACAAATGCTAGGGCTTGATAAATCCTTGGGTATAAAAGTATTGAATGATTTGGACGAAGTGTTAAGCCAGGAGGCTGACCTTGTATTGCAGGCCACCACGTCGTTTACAAAAGTTGCTGGTCCACAAATAGAAAAAGCCGTCAGGACAGGAAAGAATGTAATATCAATTGCGGAAGAAATGTTCTATCCCCGTATAAGCAATCCTGTTTTAGCCAATCGCGTTGACCAACTTGCAAAAGAAAATAATGCGACGGTGTTGGGAACGGGTATAAATCCGGGGTTTGTATTAGATTCACTTGTACTTATGCTCACCGGTGCATGCCAGGATGTTACAAAAATAACAGCAACAAGAATTAATGATTTGTCGGCATTCGGAGAAACAGTAATGAGAACCCAGGGAGTTGGTGCAACAGAGCAAGAGTTTTATGATGGTATCGAACAAGGCACCATTGTAGGTCATATTGGATTTTCTGAATCGATAACTCTGATGGCGGAGACTGTTGGGTGGGAACTTGATGAAATAACCCAAACAAGGGAGCCAATAATATCGAAAACCCACCGGGCGACACCACATGTGAATGTGGAACCAGGCATGGTGGCTGGATGTAAGCATGTGGCTTTTGGTATTAAAAATGGTGAAGCAATAATTACCCTTAATCATCCGCAACAGGTACATCCAGAGCTAGAAGGCATAGAAACAGGGGACTATATTTCGATTGAGGGCAGCCCCGATATTAACATTGCAATTAAACCCGAAATCCCTGGGGGGATCAGTACAATAGCAATGGCTGTTAATATGATACCTCATGTCATAAATGCGGGTTCTGGGCTGTTGAGTATGAAAGACTTACCAATACCTAGAGCTATTCTTGGAGATGTACAGGAAATAATCAAGAAAGGGCGAGAATGATGGTGCGGAAAGGACAATGGGTTGAGATCCACAGGATAATGCTACAGCCGCCTGAAAGAGCCTGCCAGGTACCCAAAGATACTAAACAGGTACCGTTAGAGATGTTCATCAAAGGGTTTTTACTGCACGATGCCGAGATCGGCGATATAGTGAATATCGAAACCTTAACTGGCAGAAGGGTTTCGGGTGAATTAGTCAGGGAAAACCCCGGTTATAGGCATGATTTTGGTCAGCCCATAACAGAGTTGTTGGAAATAGGGCCCAAGTTAAGGTTATTGTTAAAGGAAGGCGAAAGCTGTGGATAAACGATATGGTTATGAAGCCTTGTTGGCACGCAAAAATGAGATAATGAAAAACGCGATGCGAATGGATTACAGCATCTACGAAACCGGGAAGATTAGTTTTGATTACGAAAAAATGATGAATGAAACCGGCTATTCATTAGAAGAGATCCGCGCTATACAGTCGCAATCGTCTGTCGGTAATACGCCCTTGATCGAGTTGACCAATTTGACCCGGCTGGCCAGAAAGCTATCGGCCCCAGGTTATGGTGCAAGGATATTTATCAAGGATGAAGCTACAAACCCATCAGGTAGCTTTAAAGCGAGAAGGGCAGCAGTCTCGGTGTACCATGCTAAAAGGCTAGGTTATAAAGGGGTAATAGCAGCCACCAGTGGAAATTACGGTGCTGCGATTGCCTCACAGGCAGCGATGAAAGGATTGAACTGCATTATAGTGCAGGAAGTATACGACAGCAAAGGGGCTGGCCAACCGGAAATTATAGAAAAAGGCAGGAAATGTGAGGCCTACGGGGCTGAAGTGGTACAACTGACAGTTGGCCCAGAGTTATTCTATGTATTTCTAAGGCTTCTGGAAGAAACAGGTTATTTTAACTGCTCGTTGTACACGCCTTTTGCCATAGCCGGTATAGAGACATTGGGCGCTGAAATTGTTCAGCAGGTCAAACAGAAAGAAGGGAAACCGCCGACAGCTATAGTTGTGACGCATGCAGGTGGTGGAAATCTAACAGGGACGGCTCGTGGTGTGCTAAAAGCAGGCTATCCTAACATTGCAATCATAGGTGCCAGTGTAAATCTTGAGGGCCTTCACATGGCTAGTGATCATGACTTTAATAGGAAATCATTTACAACCGGACATACCGGATTTGGAGTTCCATTTGCCACCTGGCCTGATAGGACAGATGTGCCAAGAAATGCAGCAAGGCCGTTACGGTATATGGATAGATATGTAACTGTAACGCAAGGCGATGTTTTCTTTATGACCGAGGCTTTAGCCCAACTTGAAGGAATTGAAAGGGGGCCGGCGGGGAATACCTCATTGGCGGCGGCATTCGCCATTGCCCAGGAATTGAAAAAAGAGGAAATTATCGTGGTGCAAGAAACCGAATATACGGGGGCCGGTAAACACCCAACTGCACAACTTACCTTTGCAAGACAGCAAGGTGTTGAAGTGAGGACCGGTAATCCGTCCGACGATAAGCCGGGGGAAAGAATTATTATACCGGAACAGCCCAACATGATAACAGTCAAGGATTTAGATCTTAATAAAATAAGAACCTCCTATCTTAGGAATAGCACTAAGAATTACAAACCCTGCCAATTGGAACAAGTGGACTTGAAATTCCTAGCCCAAGACACCAAAACAAGTATAGATTTCGTAAAAACCGTGCTGGGGGTGGAATGATATGCAAAGGATTGATGACTTCCAAGAAAGGCGCAAACATTTGGCAAGGCTATCAGAAGAAGAATTGGAGGGGAAGTTTTGGCAATTAGCGGGGGAAATAGTGCAGCCTCTGTTGGAATTGGCCTCCAAGAATACATCCCCCTCGATAGAACGGTCGGTACTGTTGCGGATGGGTTTTTCAAGCATTGAAGCTAATGCAATCGTCGACAAATGTGCGAAAATGGGGTTGCTGGGAAAAGGCGCTGGCAATATAGTGCTGAAACTAGCCAATGAAAAGGATATGGACTATCTAGAGGCGGGAAGATTTATCGCCGGCGGCAAAGGCTTGGAAGACCTCAAGGCATTGTTCCAAGGGGGTGTATAAGGTGAAACTAAGCCATAATAAAAAAATTGATATAGAGGAAATATTAAAGGGCCTTAAGGATTACCGACCAAGAAGGAAACAATGGCATTGGAGGGAAGGGATCGGGGTAAAACAGCTAGATTGCTTTGAATACAGAGAGGTTTCCAATGGGCTTGGTAACAGCATACCCTTGCCTGCAGCAAAGTACTTTAATAATATCGATCCCCAACCGGACTGCGTAATAACTACGGAAATTGCCTCAGGTAGGTTTGAAGATGACATCAGAAGAATGAGGATGGCAGCATGGCACGGTGCCGACCACATGATGGTCATTCGTACGGCCGGTCAAAGTCATTTTGATAGTCTGCTAGAGGGTACCCCTGAGGGTGTGGGTGGAGTTCCCATAACCAGGAAACAAATAAGGGCTACCAGAAAAGCTTTGGATATGATAGAAGATGAAGTGGGTAGGCCCATAAATTTCCATTCGTATATTAGTGGTGTTGCTGGCCCGGAAATTGCAGTAATGTTCGCTGAAGAGGGAGTAAATGGTGCTCACCAGGATCCACAGTATAATGTACTTTATAGAAACATTAACATGATAAGGTCCTTCGTCGATGCGGCAGTGGCAAAAAAAGTAATTGCATCTACGGGAATGGCACAAATTGATGGGGCCCACAACGCTAATGCCACTGCTCGGCAAGCATGGAAAGTGATGCCGGAACTGTTGGTCCAACATGCTATAAATTCGTTGTTTTCATTGAAAATCGGGATCGTAAAAGGCAATATTTGCTTATCCACAGTTCCGCCAACAGCCCCACCAGCACCATGTTTGCGGATTGACTTACCTTATGCGGTTGCTTTGCGGGAGTTGTTTAAGGGCTTTAGGATGCGAGCACAAATGAATACAAGGTATATGGAGGCTTGCACCAGGGAGGCTACGGTGACCCATGTGCTTAACTTACTTGTCTCAAGGCTCACCAGCGCTGACATCCAAAGTACCATCACACCTGACGAAGGAAGAAACGTACCTTGGCACTACAATAGCATTAATGCGGTAAATACTGCCAAGCAGTCGTTAGTTGGCCTTGATGGCTTACGCGGGTTATTGGAGATTAAACGTGATGGCGAGCTAGGGGAAAAAGTACGTGAACTTAAGGAACGTGCAGTGCTGTTTATGGAAGAGATCATTGAGGTGGGGGGCTATTTTAATGCGGTTGAAAAAGGCTTTTTTGTTGATTCCGGATATTACCCCGAAAGAAATGGGGACGGAATAGCAAGAAAAATAGATGGGGGGGTAGGTGCTGGCACAGTAGTGCCCAGGGATCCAGATTATATGGCGCCGGTTTGCGACCATTTTGGCTATAATAATTTACCTGAAGGGTTGGATATGCCCTGTAATATGATAGATGGGTGCACGCTATGCGATCCGGAAAAAATTGTGTTCATAGATGAACTTGACCAAAACGATAATGTTAATACCAGACTGGAAGAAACAGCGGAAATAAGGAAAAAGGGCTTGATCAAGCCCGAGGTTGAGTGGTTCGCAGATGGAATCGTTAGCCTTAATTTGTTCCTGCCTGTGGAAGCAAGGATGGCCGAATTTGCGGCCATCGAAATAGGCAGAAGGATGGGGCTAGAAGAAGTCGAGGTCATGAACAAACAAGTCATGCATCCGGCAGAAGGAACCTATGTGGAGGTAAAAGGCAAGGTTGCATTTGAAATAGACAGCGCTTCACTACAAATTCCTCAGAAAGAGAAGATTCTCTCAGAGGAGGAAATTAGGGGATATGCGAGCGAAGACGATATTAAAGTGGTAGCCGCAACAGTCGGGGAAGATGAACATTCAGTGGGTATGAGGGAAATAATCGATATTAAACATGGAGGTATTGAAGGGTTCGGATTTAAATGCCATTATCTTGGTACATCGGTGCCTGTGGAAAAAACCATTGATGCAGCCATTGAATTGGATGCCCATGCAATACTGATTAGCACAATAATAACCCACGCCGATATACACAAGATCAATATGCAAAAGCTCCATGACTTGTGCGTCGAAAAAGGGGTAAGGGATAAAATAGTGCTTATCGGAGGGGGAACCCAAGTAACTAACGAGATAGCCATTGAATCGGGGCTGGATGCGGGATTTGGGCGTGGCACCAAGGGAATCGATGTCGCAAGCTTTCTTGTAAAACGGTTAAAACAGATTAGGGCTAATCAGGGGTGATAAAGTGAGAACCATTGACGTTTTAATTGCTGAAATAGGCAGTACAACGACGGTTGTAAATGCAGTTGATAATCTTTATGTTGACCCTGTCTTTTTGGGGCAGGGTCTTGCCCCTACCACAGTATCCGATGGTGACGTAACCAAGGGCCTAAAAAATGCGATCAAAAACTTGGAGAGTAATTTAGGCCAAGCAGTTTCATGGAATAACATGTTGGCCACAAGTAGCGCCGCAGGTGGGTTAAAAATGACGGTGCATGGTTTAGCGTACGATATGACGGTTAAGGCAGCTAAGGAGGCTGCACTGGGTGCAGGCGCTATTTTACACCTGGTTACGGCCGGAAAACTCACACATGACGATATTCGCAGGATAGAGCAAATTAGCCCTAATATAATTCTGCTGGCGGGGGGAGTAGACCATGGGGACAAGAATACTGCTATCGAAAACGCCTATCGTCTTTCCAAAATTAAAATACAATGCCCCCTAATCTATGCCGGCAATGTGGCCGCTGCAGAAGAAGTGAGCAGAATCTTGAGCAAGGGGAACGTTATGGTTACAGTAGTGGATAATGTATACCCCAGAATAGACGAACTAAATGTGGAACCAACCCGCAGGGCCATACAAAAAGTGTTTGAAGATCACATAATAAGGGCACCTGGTATGAACAGAATAAAACAAATGGTAACAGGAAATATTACCCCGACCCCGGGAGCAGTGATGAATTGTGCGAAATTGCTGAAAGCAACAATTGGGGATTTGTTGGTCATTGATGTCGGCGGTGCCACAACCGATGTTCACTCTGTAACAACAGGTTCCGAAAAAATGAACAAATTGCTCATATCACCAGAACCTGAAGCCAAAAGGACAGTTGAAGGAGACTTGGGGATCTATATTAATGCATCAAATTTAATTAAGGCTATTGGAACGGAGAGGGTTGCAAATGAACTATCGCTTAACCCTGATAGCTTTGCTGATTACATATCCCCCATCCCAAGAACTAGTACGGAGATGAAAATGGCTGAATATCTTACCAAGAAAGCGGCGGAAATTGGTATTGACAGGCATGCAGGTGAAATCAAACACCTTTACGGGCCAGGTGGGAGGGCTACTATCGTTATGGGTAAGGACCTAACCAATGTGAAATGGATAATAGGTACCGGTGGGGCCTTTGTTAATTTGAAAAAAGGCAGAACAATATTGTCTTCCCTGACTTCAACGGCCAAGCCCCTGAAGCTGTTACCCAGGACAAATCCAAGGTTTCTCATTGATAAGAATTATATCATGGCCTCCGTAGGGGTTCTTGCCCTTACTAACCCTGAAGGGGCCCTTAGACTGGTCGCAAAGAGCCTTGACCTGCAGCTTGATACATTGTAAGGATTTTTTAGGGAATAGGCTTACGGTTGAAATAACTTAGTCCGCCAGTGCTTTAACCAGGGCATCGTGGGGGCCGGTGTAGTATTGGATGGTGAGTTTTGCGGCCAGGTCGTCGGAGATGCTGTTCATTTGTTTGCGGCTGGATACCGGCGCCAGCAATGTTTCGGCTCCTTTTTCGGCTGTTAATTCAGCTATATCAATGGCGTTGGTTAATGGTTCCAATGATCCTCCAATGGTGAGGCCGCCACAGACGACCAGCCCCCCTTTAAGGTTTTTAGCTAATACTGCACTGCATAATGCCAGCAGCAGGGGCAATCCCAACTGGCTACCGCTTTTGGCTGTGTCCAGGGCGCGGACTTGCACTGTAAGTTCACGCTGGCGGGCATCGCGGTCGCCCACCAATCGTTGGTTTTGCGCCAATAGGTTTTGGTAGGCAGCGGTCAGACTTTCTCTCAATGGCCCTGGGGCTTGTAGGTTAGCCAGCCGATAGCCGGAACCCGGGGTAGCGGTAACCTCAATCCGGTAGAGACCGCTGTGGTCATCTTGCCCACCAGGGCTGACAGCCCATATTTGACCTGGGGGCAAGGGATCAGGCCCGATGATGTTTTCACTGTGAAGCTCTGGGGTGGTCACAAATTGCTCGATGGCATCGGTACCCATCTTATAGCTAAACATGGTATTGCGAAATTCCGCCGAGCCAATACGCTTTTGTTGTTCCTTTACCCGGCGCCGACACTCCAACGCTAATCGGACGGCCCATTCTATGTCTTCAGCGGCTATCTCCAGGTCCGAAGAGGGGTAAAGCAGCTTTAGCAGTCCGCTGGCGGTTTTAATGGTGGCGTTGGTATCGCGCCCGCTCAGAGCCGGGCCCAGGCGTACCTTGTCCCTAATTGCCACCACCCGGCTTTGCTGACGCAATTGGCTCCAGCATTCGCTTAAAAAGTCGCTTACCAAACCAAAGTGATCGGTAAATAAGGATCGCTCCATTTTAGGTACATCCCAGCCAGGGAGATAGGCATGGATCCGGTCCATGAAGGCGGTGTCGTTACGCATTTCCGGGGGTAACGGTCCAAACAAATGTCCGATGCGTTGTTGATGTTCTACATCCAGATCGAAATTGCCGACGATAACAACACAGCCCTCGGCCCGGATACTCTCCCGGCCCCGGCTAAATTCGCCGCTTTCCATGTAGCCCTTGAGGATGTTCACGCCATCTTTTTGGTCGAAACTAATACCGCTGACCTCATCGAAGCAAACCACATCATATTGGCAGACAAGACCCCGTTGCCCGGTGGCGTTGTTGACGAACATTCGGGCCACTGTGGCTTTGCCCCCACTCACCAAATGAGAGTAAGGGCTAACTTGCTGAAACAGATGGCTTTTGCCGGTACCGCGGGGACCGAGCTCAGCCAGGTTATAGTTGCGCTCCACAAATGGAACCATTCTCAGAAGGACGATGTCTTGGTTGCGGGGGCTAAGGTTATCTGGTTCTAAACCAATGCTTCTTAGAAGAAAACGCTTCCACTGAGCAGTGGTAAATAGTTGACGACCGCGGGCGAACTCTTGCAGCACTTGACGCTTACTGAGTTGGATTGGACGTAAGGTTGTGATGCCAAATGGCCGGCCTCGTTTTTCGGTGGCGATGGCCGAATCATACTCCAGAGTAATTTCGGCATAAAATCCGCCGGTTAGAAGGCGTTGGTGGTCGTTCACCAGTTCCGGAGAAATGCGGACTTGGGTGAGGCGAAGGCTGGGTAGTGAAGCCAAATAGCTGTCGCTTCTGGTATCGAGGCGGGCGGACACAATGTCAATAATCCGAACTGAACCCCGTTCACGCGCCCAGGATTTAAACAGTTCTTCTTCACCGGAGCGAACCACCCGTTCTTTTAGCTGATGTTCTACCAGGGCTAACCCTTCTTCAATTTCATGTTCATGGGTGGTGGCACAATACCGCCCCAGTAAGAATTCCCCGACATAGGTGGGTACTGCATACTGCCCTTTAAACAGGCGCACTAGGTCTTTCCGAACTATGTAACCGTCAAAGGCCTCAGCCGCAATTTGATCCAACTGATCAAATTTAGATTCCTTCATGTGGTTCGCCTCCCCCGATTATGGTTGCCCATTGGGCCAAGGGCTGTTGTGGG